>JANMGF010000533.1:0-2605 GCA_031374535.1 Polyangium sp. (in: bacteria) | reverse complement strand
GCCAGCGTGCCCGTCGTGGCGGCGCGGATCGCCCGTGAGAGACGCTCGTCACTCTCACGCACCAGCGCGGCGACGGCGAGCTGCTTCTCGAGCTCGAGCTCGCGACGTTGCCTGCGTAGAGCCGTCGCGCCGAAGACGACGATGAGCGCGCACGGCATGAGCACGCCGATGAGCAAGCGGCCGCGGGCCCTGTCCCAGCGGTTTCGCTCCTGCGACGCGCTCGCCACCACCGCGGTCGTCCACCGGCCGAGCGGTCCGGCGTCGGTGGTAGACACGGCGGCGACCGCACGGCGATGGGGGAGCCCGAGCGTGACGGCGTCATCCCGCTCGAGCCGCGCGGTGTCGCGCCCTTCGTCGATCGCGCGCCCGAGCGGATCACTCTGGATCTGCAGCCCATCGGCGGCCTGCCACAACGCCTCGTCGGGCGGCCTGACCAGGACGACGAGCTCATCGGGACGCTCGATCCGCGCGGAAGGGCCCATCAGCCACGCCACGGGCACCGTCAGCTCGACGGTGCGCCCTTCGGTCGAGGGCACGCGGACGTACATCGTGCGTGGTGGACGGGGGTTCGGCGCGTTCTGCGACGCAGGACGGACGTCGATGCTGGGGTAGGCCTTTCGCATCCCCGACGAGGGGCCATGGCCAGCCGACACGTCGTCGGCCACGAGCAGGGCGTCGCGCTGCACGGCGGCGAGCCGCGCCGAGAGCTCGTCCGAGATCAAGAGCGCGAGCATCTGCTGCTGCCGACCGAGCGCCACGAGCGCCCCTTCGAACTCGCGTTGCTCGTCGAGCAGCGCCAGCGCCGTGATCGCGACGACGCCCAGCGCGGCGGCCCAGACCAGCCAGCCTCGCCGGATCGACCGCGCGATCCTCGAGGTGAGCGTCTGGGGACGGACGGAAGGCGAAGCGGGGAGCATGAAAAATGCCTGCGGTCCCGGGGCGATTGCAGGGTGCGTGCCACAGCGGGACGAGGCTCTATCCTGCTCCCGGGCGGGCGCGGAGGCAGGGATTTTTGCCCTGGCGGCAGGGAATTTTTCCGGTCTCGCGGGACGGGGCCGAGCGTGGTGCCCCAGGTTTTGGCCGGCTCTGGGTGTTGGCATCGTTGGTGCTCATAGGGCCGGCATGCTTGGACGAGGTGGCGCCGCTGGACTGCGGTGGGGGGCCCTGCTGGCGGTGAGCCTCTTTTGCGTGCCGCGTGTGTCGTTCGCGGACGAGCCAGGCGCCCCGTCGAGACCGCCCAGCGTGCGTGCCCTCTCGCTGCGTGAGGCGATCGGGTATGCCGAGAAGCACAACCCGGGGGTCCTGGCCACGCATGCGAGGGTACAGGCAGCGCGGGCCGCAGCGGCGGTGCCGAGGGCGCAATGGCTGCCCTTCGTCGGAGCGACGGCGCAGATCCTCGGATCGACGGTCAACAACTCGACGGCGACCTTCGTGTCGAACCCTCGCGTGGACCTGCCGCGGATCGGCGCGACGGAGATCGCCGCCGAGCCGGATTTCAGGCCGTACGCGTCGACGCTCGTGGCCGTGGGGGTGCGGCAGGAGATCTTCGATTTCGGTCGGATCGCGGCGCAAACGGCGGCGCTCGACGCGCAGACCGAGCTCGAGCGACAGCGCGCCGAGGGGGCGAAGCTCGACGTGGTGCTGCAAGTGACCGAAGGGTACTGGGCGGTGCGCGCGGCAAGGTCGGTCGTAAAAGCCGCAGACGAGGCGGCGGCGAGGGCGAGGACGCACCGCGATTCCGCGAGCGCGGCGGCCGAGGCGGGGCTGCGGGCGCCGGTCGATGTCGCGCGGGCGGAGGCCGAGGTCGCGCGGTTCGAGGTGGCGAAGGTGCGGGCGGAGGGGGCGCTCGGCGCCGCGCAGGCGATCTTCGCGGCGGTGGTGGGCGTGCCGGACGAGGCGCTCGACGCAGGCGGCGCGGCGGGCGAAGAGGACGCGCTTTCGTCGATCGAGGCGCTGCTCGAGCAGGCACGGGGTGGCAGCGCGGAGGTGCGCGAGGCGCTGGCGCGGGTCGAGCTTTCGAAGGCCGAGACGCGTGCGGTCGCGGCGCAAATGCGCCCCGATATCTTCCTGACGGCCGCGATCTCGGGACGCGCAGGTGGGGCGCCGCCGTCGAGCGGCTCGACGGTGGGCGGATACGGGCTCGCGCCGCTCGTGCCGAACTGGGACGTGGGCCTGGTGCTGAGCGTCCCGCTCTACGACCCGGTGCTCGTGGCGCGGCGAGACGCGCTCCGTGAAGTCGAAGAAGTGCGCGCAGCGGAGCTGTCGGCGATACGCGCGACGCAGGCGGCCGTGGTGCGGCAGGCGTACCTCGGGCTCGTGGCCGCGCGCCAGGCCGTCGGGGCGCTCGAGCGGGCCGCGGCGGCGGCGCGGACGAACCACGAGCAGGCCGAGGCGCGCTTCAAGGCGGGGCTCGGCACGATCCTCGATCTCGTCGACGCCGAGGCGCTCCGCGTCGAGGCCGAGGTGGGGCTCGCGGTCGGCGGGTTCGAGGTGGCGAGGGCGCGGGCGCGGCTCCAGCGGGCCGTCACGGAGGTGCGCTGATGAAGCGGATGGATCGGCGGGTGATGGGGGTGATCGGTGGGACGTTGATCGTGGCGCTCGGCGG
>JANMGF010000898.1:0-10568 GCA_031374535.1 Polyangium sp. (in: bacteria) | reverse complement strand
CCTCGCGCCCGCCCTCGCGCGCGCCGAGCCACCCGTGCCCCTGCCCGCGCCGCGAGGCCCCGATCCCGCGGCCATCGCTGCGCGTGAGGCGCACCTCGAGACGCAGGCGCGGGCCATGACCGTCCTCGCGAGCTGGGCCCTCGCGAGCATCGCCACGGGCGCCGCGCTCTGGGCCACGGGCGGCGACGAGTACACGCGCGCGATCGGCATGCAAAACGTGGCCTGGGGCGCGGTCGACGGCGCCATCGCGGGCTTCGGATACCGCGGCATGCAAAAAGAGCGCGGCCTCGACAAACCATTCTCCTACTGGCAAGCCGAAGAACGCAAGCTGAAGACGATTTTCCTCGTCAACGCGGGGCTCGACGTCCTCTACGTGACGGCCGGCGCCTTGATGGTCGGGTTTGGCAAGAACGACTCCGTTCGTGGCGCCGGCGCGGGCATCGCCCTCCAGGGCAGCTTCCTCTTCGTCTTCGATACGGCCATGGGCCTCGGCGCGCGCTGAGCGGGCGGGCGGGGCCGGTTCGGACAACGACGCTCTCCTTTCGTTCCCGCTCCCCTTATCTTCGAAGATCGGCGATCATGGGCCCCGCCGCCGTAGACCGACCGCGGCCCTGCTTCGTCGAAAAGCACCGGACCCGACGTTTCGAGCCAGAGGAGCAGCTTCACCATGTCGCGTTTGTCGAAGAGCGGTAGTTCCAGGATCCTCGCCGGCCTTTGCCTCGCGAGCGCCCTCGGCGGCGGTTGCGAGAAGTTGGAGCCCAGCCGGCAAAAGGCTGCGGAGGCGCCTCCCGCCGAAGCAAACACCCGGGCCAAGGGCGAAGAAGGTGACTTGGACGACTCCAAGGCGCCGGGCGACCCCGCGTACGCCATCCGCGGCGACCGCAAGACCGGCGGCGGCAGCAAGCCCGGCACCGGCGAGGCCCAGAAAGCCCCTGCCCAGGCGCTCGCACCACCGTCGAGCGACGCTCCCACGATCGACCCGAACGGCCGGTTTGCCACGACATACCGCCCCGGCGGCGGACACCTCGCCGCGTTCGAATCCGCGGTCGCGCGTGGCATCGTCCCCGAGGCCGAACGCGAGCTCGTCTCCGACATCGGCGCCCGCTACGTGACGGGCTTCGAGGTCCCGAAAGGCCGCGCGCTCGCCGTCCAGGCCGGCACGGAGCGCGGCAAGCTCCCGCCCTCGGGGAGCCCCTTCCACCTCCGCCTCATGCTGAAATCGGGCCCCGACAAACCCGCCGAGCGCCCGCACCTGTCCGTGCACCTCGTCCTCGACGTGAGTGGCTCGATGCAAGGCGAGTCGATCCAGCAGGCCCGCGAGGCCGCGCGCGCGCTCGTCGACAAGCTCGCCCCCACCGACGACTTTTCCCTCGTCACGTTCTCCAGCGACGCGGAGGTCAAGATCACCGACGGCCCCGTGGGCGCGCGCCGCGAGGCCATCAAGAAGATCATCTCCGAGATCAAGGAGGGCGGCGGCACGAACATCAGCCGCGGCCTCGAGCTCGGGTATGCCCAGGCCGAGACGAAGACGATTCCCCAGGACGCGGTCAAGGTCGTCCTTTTGCTCTCGGACGGCCGCGCGAACAGCGGGATCCTCAAGGCCAGCGGCATCTCCAAGCTCGCGCTCGACGCCTTCCAGAAGGGCATTCAAACGAGCAGCTTCGGCCTCGGCGCCGATTACGACGGCGCGCTCATGAGCGCCATCGCCGAGGACGGCGCGGGCGGATATTATTACCTGCGCGACCCGGCCCAGATCGCCCCCGCGCTCGGCACCGAGCTCGACAAGCGCCTCGACCCGGCGGCGACGGCCGTCGAGGTCCGCGTACGCCTGAAAAAGGGCTTCGATCTGCTGAAGGTCTACGGCTCGCGCCGCCTCACGGAGGCCGAGGCAGAGCGCGTGCGCGCGCAGGAGGTCGCGGCCGATCAGCAGGCCGAAAAGCGCGACGATATCAAGCAGGACCGCAAGGACGACGTCGAGGGCGGCTTGCGATTCTTCATCCCCGCCTTCGCCGCGGGCGACAGCCACGCGCTCCTCTTTCAGCTCCGCGCAGGCGCCGGCGTGGGCAAGGCGCAGCTCGCGCTGGTGGAGCTCAAATACAAGGACCGCATTTCCAAGAAAAACGTCACCGAGGAGTTCCCGATCGAGATCGCCTGGGCCGACTCCGACGCGGCGAGCGGCGCGACGATCGACGCTTCGGTGGCGCGCACGATCCAGGGCTTCGCGGCGGGCGAGGCGCTCGCGCTCGCGGGGCAACGCGTCGCGCAGAACGACAGGCAGGGCGCGATCACGCTTCTCACCGAGCGGGAGACGATCCTGCGCGAGGCGTCGAAGACCCTCGAAGAGCCGCTCTTCTTGAAGGACGCCGACCGCCTCGCCCGCATGCGCGAGCACGCGGGACAGAGCTCCGGCATGGGTGATCCGCTCCTCTTCGCCATGCTGCTCGAGACCGCGAGCCGCACGCACCTGCGATAACCTCGAGGACCGCATGTCCGATCCGATCGTCATCCAGGTTCCCCTCGACAAACCCGCCGTCCACGTGGAGGTCGCGCCGGGAAAAACCATCACGTTGCGGGGGTTTTACACGTCGAAACACGACGGCTCCGTGATCGACGCGGCCACGACGACCTGGCCCAAGGAGGCCCCCGGCGGCGCGTCGGTCGACGCCGGGGGGATCCTCGAGGTGGAGTCGGGCGGGTTTCACCTCTCGAAGCGGGACGTGGACAAACACGAATTCGAGCTCGTGGCGACGGGCTCGGGCGCGGAGACGTGCGCGGCGGCCGGCGTGGCGGCGCCGTGCCTCGTGGTGAACAAGCGGATCGCCGTGCAGAAGCGGCTCATGGGCTGGGACGATTTCCGGAGCTCGCTCGTGGGCGAGGGTATCCAGGCGGAGCTTCCGCCCGAGCCCGTCCTGCCCGCGGTGGCGCCGGGAGCTGTGCCTTATTTGCAGGCGGGTGCGGGGATTGCCATGGCTGCGGCCGTGGGGTTTGCCGCGTGGACCTGGAAAAAGAAGCGGGATGCCTCGCCCGTGGGTCAGATGCTCGCGCTCGCGCGTGGGGTGAAAGATCAGCTGCGGCGCGCGGATCCCGTGCTCGCGGCGCCGCTCGCGCCCGCGGTGGAGGCGGCGATCCGGTCGTTACGCGACAAACGCGTGGATCCAGGCTCGGCGGAAGGGAAACGGGTCGCGGCGGCGCTCCGGCGCGCGTCAACGCGGCTCGACGCCTCGATGCGGGAGGAGCGGGCGGCCAAGGAGCAGGAGGCCGCGGATGAGCTGGTCGAGGAGATGGAGGCGGCGCTCGAGGCAGCCGACGAAGTGAAACGCGCGCACAGGGCACTCTAGCCGCGGTAGATCGCCTCGATCCTTTTCCGCGCGAGCCCGAGAGGTTTGTCGAAGCGGCTCAATGTTTTCCCCCGAAGCTCGGGCCGTTTGTCCGCGAGTTTTCCGAGGAGCGTGACGTCGCGCCGGAGCTCCATCTCGACGAACGCGCGCGTCAGGAGATACGCGAAGGCATTGAGCCCGAACCGCTCCCACGGGGGCGCGAGCGCGTACGAGAGCGCGAAGATGTCCGTCCGTTCGGCCGTCACGGGTACGAAAAACACCACGATCCGCAGCGCGTTCGGCCGCCGCTCCTGCGTCGCCGGATCGAGCCAGTATTGATCGTAGACACAGTAGACCGGCGAAAAATAGGTCGTCCAGTCGTCGACGAAGAGATCACCCGGCTCGATCTGGAGGAGCGGATAAAGCGGGCGCGGCAGGCTCTTCTGCGGCCCGACGTTGTAGACCCGCACGCTCGTATCGGTCTGGGTCACCTCGCAGGAGACCTCGGCCATACGCTCGATCGGATACCCGAGCAGCGCGTGCACCTCGGGCGTGTGCTCGACCTCGATGAAATTGTCGAGCGTGATCTCCAGCGGCGCCTCCGCCCGGTGCCGCGATTTGCCGATGAGGTGATACCCGCTCACGTCGATCGCGGGAAACGAGGCCTGCGCGTGTTGCCTTTTGATCCAGATCAAACCGAAACGCTCGACTGCATCGAAAGCGTCGGCGCAGGGCCTCGCCGCGGGCGTGGACGGGCTCCTCCCCTCCCCGTCCGGCGCGAACGACCATCCATGGTAGGGACAAACCAGCCGCCCGCCCTCCACGCGCCCCTCGCTGAGCCGCATTCCCCGGTGCGGACAGGCGTCCGCGAGCGCGCCTACCGCCCCTCTCCGGTCCGCGGCGCGAAAAAGCACGAGGTGCCGGCCACAGACCTCGACCCGCACGGGTTTGGCGCCGAGCGCGTCGGCGAACCCTACCGGATGCCAGTGATCGAGCTCCGCCACGTCAGCGTTTGTCCCCGGCGATGTACACGGCGATCCGCTCGGCCTCGACGGCGATGTCGTGGAGCGCCCCCGTGAGCGGGTTCCGGAAGCCGATGAAAAAGAGCCCCGGCGCCCCGGGCACGGGCTCGCCGAAATACCGAGGATGGCCGCGTTTGTCGAGCCAACCCTCCACGTCCTCGAAGTAGTCGGCGATCCCCGTGCGGTAGCCGGTCGCGAGCACGACCGCGTCGAAGGGGCGCGTCGTTCCGTCGACGAATTGCACTTCGGAGGGGCCGAAGGAGCGCACGTCCTTCACGACGTCGATCTGCCCTTGCTTGACGAGCTCCAGCGTGCCCACGTCGATGAGGGGAACACGTTTCTGGAGGACCACCTGCGAGATCGGGCCGACCTCGGGTCGTACGAAGCCGTAAGGCGAGAGATCTCCGAGGACCCGGTCGAGGACAAAAAGCGAGACCGCGTCGGCGACCCGGGGCGGCAAACGCGAAAACACGAAGAGGGAGCTGAGTTGCGAGGGGACGCCGTTCAGATCCCGCGGGACGACGTGCACGGGGCCACGCACCGAGAGGGTGGGCTTCGCGCCGTACTCCCACAGATCGAGCGCGATCTCCGCACCGGAGTTGCCCGCGCCCACGACGAGGACACGTTTGCCCCGGTACGGCTCGCCGTTTTTGTAGCGGGAGCTGTGCACGATCGGGCCGCCGAACGAGGCCTCGCCCGGCCACGAAGGCACGTTGGGGACACGGTTGTATCCGGTCGCCACCACGAGCGCGCGTGACTCGTACTCGTTCGTCGCGGTACGCAGGACGAACCCCGCGCCCTCGCGCCGCGCCGAGCGGACCTCCTCGCCGAGACGCGGGATGATATCGAAGCCCCGGGCGTACGCCTCGAGGTAGTTGACCATCTGGACCCGCGACGGGTAGGTCGGCGTGCCCGGGGGCCAGGGCATGCCCGGCAATGCCGAGAACCGCTGCACCGTGTGCAGGTGGAGCCGCTCGTAATGGTTGCGCCACGACGAGCCCACGTCGTCCGCTCGCTCCAGGATCTCGAACGGGATGCCGCGGGACCGCAAGCACGCCCCGACGGCGAGCCCCGACGGACCGGCGCCGATGACGATGACCTCGGCCTCTTCGCGCATGGTGCGCATCCTAGGCGATCTGCCCCGCCGCGCCCAATTCTCTCGACGCGAACCGGGCCAAATCGCCAGCGTTCAGCCCTTCGCGACGGCAAGGACGACCGTCTCGATGGCCTCCGCGAAGGCCTCCGGCCGCGGGAGCAGGCTGACGACGAGGAACCCCTCGCGCTCCATGTCGAAGAAGTATCCGGGAAACACGACGATGCCGTGATCTTGCACGAGGGTCTCGACCCAGGCGTCCTCGTCACGCGTGCGGGGAACCTCGAGGATCGCGTACCAGCCTCCGTCCGTCGGGAGGCGGCGAGCCGCGGCATCTTCCCCCGCAGCGGCGAGCGCACGATCGAGCGCCGCGAGGTTTTTTCGCGTGCGTGCACGGACCGCGTCCTGCACCGAGGCGCGCGCCGCGAGGAGCTCCGGGAGCGCGCGTTGCACCGGCGTCCCGGCCGAAAGGAAGGTGTCGGCGATGAGCTCGAGCCGCGCGATCGCCTCGTCGGCCAGCGCGTCGGGGCCACACACGAGCGTCCAGCCGAGCTTGCATTGCGGCAAGAGCAGGCTCTTCGAAAGGCCGCCGAGCACGAACGTGAGGGCCTCGCGTTCGCCCGCGAAGCTCGGGAGCCTGTCGGGGGGCAAGGCGCCGTGCGGGTACTCGGCGAAGACCTCGTCCACGATCAGCGCCATGCCGTGACGCGCGGCGATCCGCGAGACTTCGGCCGCTTCGTCGCGACGCACGAAGGTGCCCGTGGGGTTGTTCGGGTGCACGAGCACGATGGCGCGCGCGTGGCCCTGGGCCTCCTCGGCGGCGCGATCGAGGGCGCCGAGATCGATACGAAAGCCCTCCTCGCGCACGAGCGGGTACGTCACGAGCTCGACGTCCTCGAGCCGGGCCAGGAACTCGAAGAGCGGGTACGAGGGCGCGGGGACGAGGACCCGATCGCCATGCTCGCAGAGGAGCTTGAAGAGCCACGTGTAGGCTTCGCTGGAGCTCGCGCTGAGGACCACGCGGTCTTCCCTTGCAGGCAGGCCGCGCTCGCGAAAGGAGGCTGCGACGGCCGCGCGCGCCGTGGGATGGCCGAGGGGCAGCGGCGCGTAGGTGGCGCCCCGCGGATGGCCAAGCAAGGCGACGAGGGGCTCGGTGTCGACGATCGCGCACTGGGTCGGGTTCGACTCGGTGAGGTCGACGAGGACACGACCCGAACGCGCGGCGGCGGCGATCAGCGTGGTGAGCGGATTTTCGGTGCGATCCCAGTCGGTTCGCCGGGTGAAGGGGGCGCGGGCCATGCGGGGGGCGGAGCTTGTCGCCGCAGGGCGCGAGGGGCAAGGAGCCCCGCGGAAACGCCGAAGGCCGGCGGCTCATGACGAGCGGCCGGCCTTCCAGGTCGAAGCGACGTGTGTCGCTTCCGTGTTTTTTACAGCTTGCTGATGAGCGCGTCGCCGAGCTTGGGCTGGTCGATCTTGCCGAACCAGATGCTCCAGACGCCCTTCATGAAGTCGACGCCCTCGACCGTCGCGCTGCCGCCGCCGCCCACGGAGACCGTGGTGGCCTTCTTCTCGGCGTCGTACACGATCGAGATCTTGGAGTTCTCCTTGAGCTCGGCCGAGAACGCGCTGACGAACTTGTTGATCTTCGCCGAATCCCCGTAGCCGTTCATCGCGAACGCGTCACGCAGCGTCTGCACGACCTTCTCGTGGTCGACGTCGCGCTTCATCTTCCACTCGAACTTCTTGCTGATGTCGGCGGCGATGACGGCGGCCTTGGTCTTCTCCGCGAGGTCGCCCTTGATGAAATGGGAGATCTGGTAGACGTTCACGTCCACGAAGACCACGGTCTTGACGCGGATCCCGGTGCCCGTGATTTTCCAGTCATCGGCTGCAAAAGCGCCTGCGCCGAGCAGGAACAGAGCCGCGAGGACCGAGAGGAAGAGGGGAAGCTGTCGCCTACGAAGTTGCATCGCGCTGACCTCCGCCGATGGGGGTGGTGGCTCGGGCACTCGCCCCGGCCCGCAAATGTTCGGGCACGCCGGAATAACCCACGGCATTCGTTGGACGTGAAACCATGAGAAGCTACGCAACGTCAAGAAATGAATTTTCACGCTTCTTCGTGACGGGTCGCGTCAAAGGTCTCGCCGAGGGGACCCTTCGTGGGAGCCGAAGTCGCGCGGGGAAACACGATCCTGTAGGTTTGCCGCGTGGTGACCATCGAGCTCTACGGCGTGGCCCGCCTGCGTTTGCCCGGCGCTCGAACCCCTCATCGTCGCGGGCGGACGCCGCCCGGCTTCGATCCGCTGGGGTCCGGGCGTCGCGGGCGTGTGACGAGCTCGGGATCGACATCGGCGGAGATGTTGCGGGCCGTGACGGGATTGTCCTTCCAGGCGACCGATCTCGTGGGAGCGGCCGGGCGCATTTCCCTCGTGCGGCGCCTCCTCAACGAACGTGAGGGGTGGACGCCCGCGGAGGACACGCTTCCCGCGCGGTTTTTCGAGGTTTACCATCTGCGGCGTGGCCTCGACGAGCACGGGTACGTGCCGGAGGAAGCCGTGCGGAACTTGAACTTTCTGTTCGAGGGGAAAACGACCTCATGATCCCTGGCGATGCCACGGTCCATAGCCCTGCGTTGTACGAGATCTTCGCGCGGGTGTGGCTCTTCGATCTGTCCCGCGCCAAAGGCGCACGCGTCACGCTCGCCGACGTGCCCGACGAGGAGCTCGACAGGCTCGCGGCGCTCGGATTCGATTACGTGTACCTGATGGGCGTGTGGACGCTCGGCGAGGTGGGGCCGAAGATCGCGCGGGAGCTGCCCGAGCTCGGTGCCGAATACGAGAGGGCGCTGCCGGATCTCGAGCCGCCGGATATCGTGGGTTCGCCCTTCGCGGTGGCGCGGTACGTGGTGGATCCTTCGCTCGGCGGGGACGCGGCGCTCGGGGTGCTCCGGGAGAGGCTCGTGGCGCGGGGGATCGGGCTCGTGCTCGATTTCGTGCCGAATCATCTAGCGCGGGATCACCACTGGATCACGGAGCGGCCGGAGCTCTTCGTGAAGGACGCGGACGGGAACATCGCTCGTGGCAAAGATCCGTATTTCCCGCCGTGGACCGACACCGCGCAGCTCGATTTCCGGGCGGTCGAGACGCGGCGTGCGGCGATCGAGGCGCTGATCGACGTCGCGTCGCGATGTGACGGCGTGCGTTGCGACATGGCCATGCTGGTGCTCTCGGACGTCTTTCAGCGGACGTGGGCGCACGCGCGGCGGGCCGAGGGGACGCGACCGGCCGAGGGCGAGTTCTGGGCCGAGGCGATCGACGCCGTGCGTGATCGATATCCGCATTTTTTGCTGCTCGCCGAGGCGTACTGGGATCTCGAGTGGCGGCTGCAGACGCTCGGGTTCGATTACACGTACGACAAGAGCATGTACGACCGGCTTTTGCACGGCTCGCCGCGCTCGCTCCGGGGGCACCTCGGCGGGTCGTTCGATTATCAGGCGCGGTCGGCGCGTTTTCTGGAGAACCACGACGAGCCGCGGATCGCGGCCTTGCTCCCGGAAGACCGGCGCAAAGCGGCGACCGTGCTCCTCGGGACGGCGCCGGGGATGCGGTTCTTCCACGACGGCCAGCTCGAAGGGCGCAAGGCTCGCGTGCCCGTGCAGCTCGCGCGGCGCGCGGACGAACCCGTGGACGAGGCGAGCCTCGCGTTCCATCGGTCCTTGCTGGAGGCGATGAAGCTCGATGTCCTCCGGCGCGGTCGCTTCGCGATGCTCACGCCACGCGCCGCGGGGCCCGAGAGCACGAGCTTCGATTCGTTCGTCGCGTATCGCTGGGATTCGAGGACGAGCGCCGCCGTCGTCGTGGTGAACTTCGGGCCGGCGCGGGGGCAATGCAAGTTGACGCTGGATCTCGCGGGGATCGCGGGGCGAAACGTTCTGTTCGTCGACCGGATCGGGGGCGAGGCGTACCGGCGCAGCGGCGACGATTTGCTCGACGATCGGCGCGGGCTCTTCGTGGATCTGCCGGCGTACGGCGCGCATTTGTTCGAATGTCGGAAGCGGTGAACGAGATGGGCTCGTTCCTCCCGCCGCCCAAGCCGCCCCCGGGGAAAGAACCGATGAGGTCGCGGCGCCTCGTGCGTTGCGACGTGTGCTGGCTGCCGCCGACGTTGTGCCTTTGCGCGGATCTCGGGCCGATCGCCACGCGGACCAAGCTCGTCCTGCTCGTGCACCACGTGGAGCGAATCAAGAGCTCGAATACGGGAAGGCTCGTCGCGCGGATGATCGCCGAGACGATCGTACGCGTGCACGGCGATCCGAATCGGGAGCCGCGGGAGCCATTACCCGAGGGGCGCGTCCTCTTGCTTTACCCGGATCCGAGTGCGCGTGTTCTCACCGCGGATCTCGCGGAGGGAGGACCCACCGTCTTGATGGTCCCCGACGGGACGTGGGGGCAGGCGCGGCGCATGTGCCGGCGGGATCCGGACGCGGCCGGGGCGGAGATCGTGAGGCTTCCGGAAGGACAAACCACACGGTTCGGGGCCTTGCGGCGGAACGAGCGCGAGGGTACGTCGTCGACGATGGAGGCCGTGGCGCGGGCGCTGGGGATCCTGGAGGGGCCCGAGGTCGAGGAGCCGATGGTGCTCGCCTTCGAGAAATTCCTCGAGCGATCGGTGTATGTCCGGACGCACGGCGAGATCGTGGCCATGGAGAACCCGCGAATGCCGGGAGGCTCCCGAGAATGACCCTTTCGCCGCGGCTCGTCGTGGGGCTCGTCCTGGGGATCACCTTCGTCGCGTGGCGCGCCTGGCTTGGCCCGAACCTCGCGCGCGGCAAGCCCGTCGTCGTGAGCAGCGTGCTCTTCGGGGATCCGGGGGCGGTGGTCAATGGGTGGGTCGAGTGGGGCGCGTACGCGGTGCACACGCGGAACGACGCGCCGGCCTGGATGTGGATCGACCTCGAAGCCCCGGCACGCGTCGCGGCAGTGCACATCTCGGGGCGCGGCGACGGATTTTTCGCGGATGGGACGCCGCTCCGGGTGGAGGTGTCGGCGGATGGAACGACGTTCACGCGCGTGGGGGCTTGCCGGGGCCGGATCACGCAGATCGTGCCTTGCCGCATCGAGGTGGGGGGCCTGGAGG
>JANMGF010000499.1:0-5618 GCA_031374535.1 Polyangium sp. (in: bacteria) | reverse complement strand
GCGGCCCGAGCAGGCGCCGGAGCGTGGAAGAGGCGTTTGCGGGTGCAGTGACGGTGATTCAGCGATTCGACTCGGCGTTGCGGCTCAACGTCCACATGCACACGCTCGTGCTCGATGGCGTGTATGTTTGTCGTTACTTGACGAGGCCACCGATAGCAACCGAGCGGCTCACGGAAGCGGGCGACGAGTTGCGTTACGAGCTTAAAATGGTTTGGCGAGACGGAACACGATGCGTGATGCTCGACCCGTACGAGCTGCTTGCGCGGATGTGTGCGATGGTGCCACCGCCGTGGTTTCACATGACTCGGTTCCATGGCGTGTTTGCACCGAATGCAAAGCTGCGGGCGCAGGTCGTGGCGTCGGCAGGGCCGTGCGTCCAGCCAAACGAACCGGCCGCGCCAAACCCAGTGCAGCTTCCGCTCTTTGGCAAACTCGTCGAGGAGCCTGAGGCCGAGGCGAAGCCAACGCGACGCAAGCCGTGGGCGTGGCTGCTGAGGCATGTTTTTGCAATCGATGTGAACGTTTGTCCGAAATGTGCAGGGCGGATGAAGTGGCACGAGGTTCTGCTGACCGAGGACGCGATTCGGGCGGGTTTGGCGCGTGCTGGTTTGGCGGCACGGGGACCTCCGAAGCGAGCGAGGGTGCCCTTCGGGCAGCTCTCGTTGCCGTTTGCGAAGATGCGCCGGGTGTGAAACTGCGGGCTGCGTCTTGCGTGAGCTTGCGCTCGTGTTTGCCGGCGCCGGTGCACGGGTGTGTCCGCAAGTCAAGGAAAGACGAGCACAGAGCGCGTAGGTCGTTCCACGAAGAGGAGGTGCAGCGTCAGAGCGTGGGAGAGGATACAGGATGGGGGGGATCGCCAGTCGTTTCGCGAAGAACCCCCTGACACGCCATGCTCGAAAATGGCAGTTCTTTCGCCCTAGGCGCCGACGGCAGGTGCGGCGCGAGGCGTGAAGGAGGCTCGGGCCGCTGCGAGTAGATGAGGGCGATGATCTCGGTCGCGTTGCGCCCACGAAACATGCCGGGGGCATGATACTCGAAGCGGCCTCCGAAGGCGAGATGCTAGCTTCGACCCTCCGCGTTGTGATACGTTCGTCGCGAGAAGGTCACGCGTGAGCGACTCCGAAGCAAAGCCGCGAGCCAGCGCGTCCGGTCGATTGGGCCCCGGCGTGCCATCCGCGTCGTCGGCGGAGAACATCGTCGCCCCGGGGGATGTGATCGGCGGCAACTTTCGCGTCGAGCGCGTGCTCGGTCAAGGCGGGATGGGCATCGTGGTCGAGGCGCGGCACGTCGAGCTCGACGATCGGGTGGCGATCAAGCTCCTGCTCCCCGCGGCCCTCGAGCAGCGCGACATCGTGACCCGTTTTCATCGCGAGGCGCGGGCGGCGGCCAAGATCAAGAGCGAGCACATTGCCCGCGTGATCGACGTCGGCTCGCTCGAAGGCGGCGCCCCGTTCATCGTGATGGAGTACCTCGAAGGGTACGATTTGGCCAAACCCATCCGCAACCACGGCCGCCTGCCGATCCCTGTCGCGATCGACTACCTGCTCCAGGCCGCGGAGGCGATCGCGGAGGCCCATACGATGGGCATCATTCACCGCGACATCAAACCGCCAAACCTCTTCCTGACCCACCGCGCCGATGGCAGCGCTTGCGTGAAAGTCCTCGATTTTGGCATTTCCAAGGTGATTGGCGGGCTCAACGCACCCAACGCACCCAACGCACCCAACGCACCCAACGCACCGGGCAACGAAGCTCCCGAGGCCACGTTGACCCAGACCAGCGTCGTCCTCGGATCACCGCGGTACATGGCGCCGGAGCAGATATCCAAGCCGAAATCGGTCGACGCGCGCGCCGATATCTGGGGCATTGGGGCGACGCTTTATCGTGTGATCACGGGTCATCCGCCCTTCGAGGGGAACACGTTGCCCGAGATCTTCGCGGCGATCCTCATGAATCCGGAGGCGCCTCCGCCGCTGCATCAGCATTGCCCCGAAGCCCCCGTCGAGCTCGATGCCGTCCTTCGCCGGTGCTTGCGCATCAACCCCGATGAGCGCTGGCAAAACCTGGGCGATCTCGCGACAGCGCTGGCTCCTTTCGGGTCCCCGGCGGCGAAGGGGTCGGCCGAGCGCGTGCGTGGGATCCTCGAGAGCGCCGGGATTTCAGCGACGTTTCCGGCCCCCTTCCCGGGCGGCGCGCCGACGGCTCCCGCGTCCACGTCCGGCGCCGCGATCACCACCCTTCCAACGCAAACGAGCGCGCCGACGAGCGCGGGTTCGGCGCGGAGGAGTCCGCTGCTCTACGTCGTGGTCGCCGTAGCGTCGGGCGTGATCTTCGTGATGGCCGTGCTCCTCGTGAAGGCTCGATCCGCGGCCTCGAACGTCGCGCCGCCTGCCGCCGCATCTCCCGTGATCTCCGCCGCCGATACAACCTCGCCACAAGCGCCCGCGCCCGCGTCCGCCTCCGCCACCGCGCCCGCCTCCGCCTCCGCCTCCGCCTCCGCCTCCGCGTCGAGCACGCCCGCCGCCAAACAGAAGACCGGCCCGGCCAAAAGCAAGCCGACGGCTACGGACGAGCTCTTCGACCAGCGTAATTAAGCGTCATAACGAATAGGAGCACACGTATTTTCGCGCGCGTATCGTGACGGCGCCCGCGTTTTCTTCCCGCCAAAGGGCCAGCCGAAAGTAGCTGCCCAGCGGGACGAAGGCCACGCGGGTGATGATCGTCGGATCCCCGGAAGGCACGACGTACGCCGATTGCCCTGGGACCAGCAACTCGCCCGTCTTCGCGAGCCAGTAGAGATCGGCGCTCTTCTGGGAAAGCGGCGCGACACCCGCGTAATACGACGTCTCGTCTTGCCCGCCCGTGCCAAAGATGCCGATCTTGGACACGTCCGATCCCGAGAAATTCCCCACGAGCTTGAAGCCCGTGGGAGGCACCGCGTCGAGCTGGTTGATATCCGTCAGGACCCCGCCCAGCAGGTTGGCGTCGAAGGCCGGCGGCAAGAGCGCCGACCCCATCACGATATACGCCGATTCCCCGGCGACGATCGGGAGCAGGCCCAGCACGACGTCATACCGCTCAGGATCGGCCGATAGATCCAGGGGATGCAGCGCGAAGTTATCCGATTCCCGGCGATACCCGTGTTGCCCGGAGATCTTCGGGCCCAGGATAAATAGGCGCTCATTTTTGATGTACGTGAAACCCACGACGCGCACGCTGGGGTCCGTGCTCGGCGCGTTGGCGACGTCGGTGTAAGTCGCCTCGTCCGAGCCGCCCGTGACCAGGTGCCAGGTGCTCGAGTTGGCTTGCTCGGCGCAGGTCACCGCGTATTTGGTCACGTCGCCGATACGCGCGAAGTGGGCGGTCTGGATATGATCGACGCACGCGGGCCACGACACCATGGGTTGGGAGACGCAGCCGCCCACGAGCTCGCCGGTGGTCGGGTTGAGGGGAAAAGAGATCTCGGACATGGTCGAATCGTTACCCGCGATCTCGTACCCTTGCAGGACAAATTCGTCGTTCGTCGCGCGGACCCCGAGCATCTTGGCTTTCGGGGCGGCGATCGTGCAATCGGTGATGCTCGACAGAGTCGTCACCAAGGCGCCGTCGATGGAGCGCACCCGAAACTTGGCCGTCGGGCCCGATTCTTCGGAAATGGCCACGTAAACAGTGTTCGACGTGAACGTGACCAGCAGCCTGACGTCGGGCTTGGTGACTTCGGGCGGAAGGAAAACGTTGAAAGGGGATCCCTCAGGCAAGCACGCCGCTTTCACGGGCACGCAAGCGCCCTGATCACAGGTTTTGCTCACGCAATCGTCGGGATTGCAAGTGACCACTCCCCCAGCGCCGCCATTGCCGCCGCTGTCCGTGTCGAGCACGCCGTCCGTCCGCACGCCCGCGAGCGAGTGGCACCCGCACACGACCGAACCACCCAGGAAAACCAACGATAGGGCATTCACCGCGCGCATATCAAAACTCCCCGCCTAACAAGGCGCCGACTGTGCCAGGACCGACCCATGGACTCGCCTGAAGCGCCGTCTTCACGTGTGGCTTCTGCGAGGTCGAGAGGGCAACCACGACGATCCCCGTCACCAACGCGGCGCCGCCGACGCCGAACGCGATATCGGAGACCGTGGCCGTCGTGTCCGCCCAACGATAGAGATCGAGCCCTCTTTGCGAGCATCTCGGAGGACGGCCGGTACCGCAGAGACCCTCGGCCTGGCTCACGCTGGAGAACGTGAGCGCGCCAAAGGTCGACCCCGCGAGCAGGCCCGTGACGCCAAGACCTACAATCACGAGCCCCACGGTCCTTTGCGTGTTGCTCTTCGGTTGCAGCTTGGGTTCCACGGGTTTGGGCTTGTCGACGAGCTTGGGCGCGGGGGGCGCCGTGACATCGGGCTCGGGTAGCTTGACGAGCGGCGGGATACGGACGTTCGTGACGCCGGGCTCGGCCTTGATGACAACCGTGGTGGTCCAAGGCTCTCGCCCGGGAGCCGTCGCGGAGATCGCCTGTTCTCCCGGATCGACAGGGACCTTGAAGCCAAAAATGGCGGCCTCGACGGGGCTCTCGTTGCGCTTGACGACCAGCCCGTCGACGGCGCTCTCGGGCGGCACGTCGATCTCGAGCTTGGGCAGCTTGGGCTCGAGCGCCAAGGCGCGTTTCTCGGCGGTCTCGAGGCGCCGCTTGTCGTTCCGCTGGCGCGAGAGCGTGGCTGCGTCGTTCCACGTCGACCAAGCGCTGGCGAGGCGCCCATCGCGCTCGAAGCAGTCGGCCAGCGCGAGCAACGTCCCAGGCGCAGGATCGAGCTTTTCGCTCGCCTCGAGCTTGGCGCAACCAGCGGCGAGCTGGCCTTGCTTCACGAGCGCGCGGCCCTCCTGGAAGAGCGCATCGGCCGCCGCGCGAACCTCCGCCGGGCTGGCAAACGAAGGCGTGGGCGCGAGCTGAGCCGCCGAGAGCGCGGCGATAAACAGGAACGATCGCGAACGCATGAGGGGATCCTTCGAGGGACATTACAGGACCTCTCCGGCATATGTCACGGCGCGATCGACCGACCCGGAAAACAAGATCGAGGGCGATCGCGAAGCGTCGGTGACGCCGGCGATGCCCTCGAAGAGGAGCTACGAGGCTTGATCAGGAGGGCGGAATCCACTCGAGGGCGAGCTGGAAATCGCCGCCGTCATTGTAGGGGTTGAACGTCGCGGGGTTCGAGCAGATCCAGCCGCAGTAGCCGCCGCCGCTGAGGGTCACGACGCGGTTGTTGTTGCTGTAGACCGCCGAGCCCGACGAACTGGCGCCGCCGACCTGGAACGCGTCGACCTCGACCGCGAAGCCTGCTCGATTGACACAAGAGCCAGTCGAAACGGCCAGGGGGTAAGGGGGCCGTGTGTCGTCGGTCCCGCGTACAGTGAATTCGGGCACCCATTTCCCCATCACTCGAGATCGTCGCGCTCCAGCCACGGACGCTCGAGTCCCCGCGTCTGCCCTCATGCGAAATCGAGGTTCACTCACCTCAAGTCCGAGCGCAATGTGGTCTACCCCATGGCGGCGCAGCTCCGCATGCTCCTCGATGCATTCGTCGTCGGAGAAGAGCGCGTCTTCGGGCTGGAATCGCTTGCAG
>JANMGF010000496.1:0-2735 GCA_031374535.1 Polyangium sp. (in: bacteria) | reverse complement strand
CTCGGCGGCAGGCTCGAAGGCAGTTCGAAACAGCCCGCGTAGAGAGTCGAAATCGGTGCTCAGGTAGGTCTTGTCGAGATCCCAGCGCGCGACGAAGGTGCGAGGCGCGCTCACCCCGCGTTCCAGTCGGCGCGCATGCGCTCGAGGGAGTTCAGGAGATCGGTCGATCCGAAGCCCTTGGCGATGTCGAGCGCCTACACGAGGAAGGCGAGCGCCTCCTTCGCCCGGCCACGCTCGTGCGCGACGAAGGCAAGCGCGGCGAGCAAACGCGCACGCTCGAGGCCACCGGCGCCGGCGAGGTCGAGCGCCTCCCGCAAGACGCCGTCGGCATCGGTGAGCGCAGAGGCCCGAGCGAGCGCCTCGCCGAGCTTGCGGCTGAAGATGATCACGGCCTTCTCAGGCTCGTCGAGCTCACCACGGAAGAGCTCGCGACGGGCGAGATCGAGGCCCCGGCGGAGCGCGAGGATGGCGCTGGATCGATCGCCGCGCTCGCCTGCGCGGTCGGCCACCTGCTCGAGGAGCATGAGCGCCTCGAACGTGTCCTGCGCGTGGTAGGCGTGAAGCGCGCGGACCTCGAGCGGCAAGGGGAGCGGCTCGCCGTCGGCGCCCGTGAGAGCACGTTCATGAAGGTCGCGGCGCACGGCGACGGGCGTCGTGGCGAGGGCGATCTCGCGGATGAGCGGGTGCGCGGCGCGGAAGCCACTGAACTCTTGATCGATCATGCCCGCGGCGCGGAGGACGTCGAGCAGCGCGACCGTGTTGCGATCGGAAGGCAAGAGCCGCTGGATCTCGTCCATCCGCGCGTCGTCGCCGAGCACGCTGACGGCCTGGAGCACGCGGCGCGCCTCGGGGGGCAGGCGCTCGATGCGCTGGGCCACGAGGTCGCCGAGCCGTGCGGGAGGACTCGAGCCGCCCTCGGAGGTGAAGCGCAGGAGTTGATCGAGGTAGAGGGGCGGGATCGAGCGCCCGGTGGAGCAGGCGCCGAGGGCCGCGGAGAGAGCAGGGTTCACCACCTGCGAGACGAGATCGAAGGGCAGGCCCTCGAGCACACGCGTGGCGCCGGCCCATCGGGGATCGAAGCCGGGCAGGTGCGTCGAGACGACGAGCAGCGGGTGGATGGGCGGCTCGACGACGAGGTCGGCGAAGGCGTTCCTGCTGGCCCCGTCGACGGCGTGGAGGTCGTCGACGGCGAGCATGACGAGGTGGCCCTCGTTGCGCTCCTGCGCGCGCATGATGGCCCAGCGGAGGGCCTCGGCCGCGGTGAAGCGCCGGTCGTCGGGCTGGACGATGCCCGCGGGAGGCTTCGACCACATGTTGACGCTCGGCTGCGGCGCGCTGCGCTCCTTCTTGCCGAAGATGGTCATCAGGCCGGCGCGCGCCTCGGGGGTCGCGCCGCGCCACTCGTGGGGCTCGCCGCCGCCGGTGGGCAAGCCCGCGAGCTGCACGATCACCTGACGGAGCGCGTGGTAACCGACGTCGGCGCCCCACGGATCGGGGCCGGTCGCCACGACGATGTCGCCCGCGGCGCTCGCGAGCTTCAGGAACTCGCCGAGCAAACGCGTCTTGCCCGTGCCGCCCTCGCCGATGAGGCGCGCGGTCGCGAGGGTGCGATCGACGTCGAAACGGAAACTGTCGAGCCACTCGAGATCATGCTCGCGGCCGACGAAGGGCAGCGGCAGCTCGGGCATACTCGAGAGACGCACGCGCGGCGGAGGGCCCGAGGAGATGGGCGGCGCGATGCGACGAGGCTGGCTCAAGGGCGGCTGGAGCGAGATCCGCGCGCCACACTCGCCGCAAAACTTCTGGTTGCGCGGCGCGACGGTGCCACACGAGCCACACGCAACGCCGGGCTCCTCGGGCAAGGACGGCGGCGCCACGCGATCGAGCTGGGTCGCGACGGCGCGCAGGGCGATCGTGAACTCGTCGGCGGTCTGGTATCGACAGCGCGCTTCTTTGTCCATCGCCCGCAACGTCACGTCGACGAGGGTCGGCGGGATGTTGCGCGCGGGCGCGATCTCGTGCGGGTTCGGCGGAGGCACCGTGAGATGCATCAGCACGACCTGCATGGGCGACTCGGATTCGAAAGGCAGGCGCCCCGTGAGCAGCTGGAAAAGAAGCACGCCGCACGTGTAGAGGTCGCTGCGGCCGTCGATCTGATCGCCGCGCCCCTGCTCGGGGGACATGTAGTCGGGGGTTCCGCAAACGATGCCGGGGCTCGTGATGTGCGTGCTCGGCACGTCGCGCATCTTCGCGAGGCCGAAGTCGACGACCTTCACGAAGTCGCCGCCGGTGCGCATCGGCTCGAGCACCACGTTCTCGGGCTTCAGATCCCGATGGATGATCCCGAGGTGGTGCGCTTCCGCGAGCGCGGCGAGCACCTGGCACATGATGTCCACGATGCGGCGGAATGGGAGCGGCCCTTCTTCGTAATCGACCCGCGCGAGGTCTCGCCCGCGCAGGAACTCCATCACGAGGTAGAGCTGATTGCCGCTCTTTCCGAAGTCGAAGACGCTGACGATGTTCGGATGGTTGAGCCGGCTCGCCGCGCGCGCCTCGGTGATGAAACGGACCGAAGCGCTCTCGTCGCCGAGCAGGTGCGGGTGAATGATCTTGACGGCGACCGTGCGACCGAGCGCCTTCTGCTCGGCGCGGTAGACGCGCCCCATGCCGCCCACGCCGATGAGCTCGAGGATGACGTAGCCGCCGGGCAGCGTCGTACCGAGCAACGGATCCTC
>JANMGF010000434.1:0-10665 GCA_031374535.1 Polyangium sp. (in: bacteria) | reverse complement strand
CACACCTCGCGCGGCAGGGCCTCCACGATGTCGCGCGCGGCCTGGGCAAACGGCTCGCCCGAGAGCTTGCGCCGCGCGAGGTCGCGATCAAAAAACACCCGCGCGCGTTCGCCCTGGGCCGTGACGAAATCGATCTCCTCCTCGCAAACGTCCCGGATGCCGACCTGGACGAGCTTCGCGACCCCCGCCGCGCGCTCGAGGACGTTGTGCATGATCGAAGCGTGCGAGAAGGTAAAACCCTCGTAGGCGCGGCGCGTGTCCGCATGCGCGTCGAAATGCAGCACGCCGAGCCCCGGGCGCCGCCGGGCGAGCACCTCGATCGCGCCGAGGGGCACGGAATGGTCCCCGCCGACGATCCCCACGATTTTCCCTGCCGCGTAGAGCCGCGTTGCCTCGGCCTCGACCCACGCGTTGAGCTTGCCGCCGAGCTCGTTCACCCGCCCGAGCGCCGCGCGGAGCTCGTCCGTATCGACGACGCCGCCCACGTCGATGATTTTCTGCGCGAGCGCCCGCCCCTCCTCGTTCCACCGGACGATCTCTTCCGCCTCGTCCTGCATGAAAATGCCGGCCGCATAAGGCTTTTCCACGTCGAGGTCATAAAGATCGACCTGCCGGCTCGCTTCGAGGATGGCCGCGGGGCCGCCCGACGTGCCGCCGCCGTACGAGGTCGTGACCTCCCAGGGGACGGGCACGAGCACGACAGCGGCCTCTTCCTCCGTGAAAGGCAGCCCATAAACACCGGAGCCGGCGGCCGCGGGCGCGTTGGGGTCGAACGAAACGGTCATGACGGCAGCCTCTAGCACGAATGGGCGCGGCCGAGGAGGCGCCCTCGTCACTCGAGCTTGGCCACGTCGCTCCGGCGGACCCGCATCCGCGCCACGAGCTCGGCCGCGAGCGTCCCCGGCGTCCACCCCGGGGGCAGCCAGTTCGCCGCGACCGAATGCATGCCGTCGAAGGTCCGAACCACGACGGCCTTCGCCTCACCTCCGGGCGGGAATATCGAGATCGACTCGATCTCATCGAAACGCAGCTCGACCATGCGGATCCCCGTCGGGCGGCCCGAAGGTAACTTGACGGCTGCTTCGGAGGCGACGAGCTGGAAGGGCGCGAGCCGCGAATAATTGTAGATACCGAGCCCGCCCATGACGACGAAACCGAAGGAGAGCAGGCCCATCACCGCATAGAAGATATCGGCACCGCCGGGCTCGAAGTGGAGGATCCCGTTCAGAATGAGGCCGCGATCGTTGGTGTTCGCTCGATGGAACATGAACGCGGCGCAAGCGCCGAAGAACAAGACGGCGAGGACGAGCTGCTTGTACGGCTTTCGCAGCGGGATCACGAGATCTGGCTCTTTGCGATTCCTCTTTTTCTTTGGCTTCTTCTCGTCCATCACACGGCACCGTCCACCAGAATAGTCGCCCCATTCACGTATGACGCGCGATCCGACACCAAAAACGCCGCCATCTCGGCGACCTCCTGGAACGTGCCGAGCCTGCCCAGCGCGGTGTGCTTCAGATACTCGTCGAGCCGCCCTTTCGGCAGGTTCACGCTGACCCCGCCCTCGAGCACCCCGGGCGCGAGGTTGTTCACCGTGATCCCGTACCGCCCGATCTCCTTGGCGAGGGACTCGGTGAAACCCTTGATGGCCGCCTTCGCCGTGCTGTAATGCACCGGCGCCTGCATCATCTTCACCCCGGCGAGGGATCCGATGTTGAGGATGCGCCCGCGCCGGAGCTTCACCATGCCTCGCAGGACGGCCTGCGTGGCGAGGAACGTGCCTTTCACGTTCGTATCCATCACCCGATCCCAGTCGTCCTCGTCCATCAAGGCGAGCGGAACCACGTCGGAGACGCCCGCGTTGTTCACGAGCACGTCAATCGTCCCCACCGCGGCTTCCATTTCCTTCACGGCCGCGGCGAGGCCCTGTTTGTCGAGGACGCTCGTCCGGAAGGAAAAACCTCGCACCCCGTGCGCCTCGATCGCCGCCCGCGTCTCCGTCGCCTCGGCCTCCGATTTCGTCCAGTTGAACCCGACGTGCGCCCCCTCCCGCGCGAGCGTCACGGCGATCGCCCGCCCGAGACCCTTGGATCCGCCCGTCACCAGGGCAATGTGCCCTTCACAGAGTTTCGTCATGTCGGCACAATCGAGAGGCGGGTCGTGCCATTCTCGGTGACCCAGGGTTTCTTGCCCCAGCTCGGCGTCTCGGTCCCGGGGCCCTTCGCCGCGCCGCGGTGGAACATGTTGAAGCCACACGCCGGCATGATCCGCCCGTCCGTCTGCGGGTAATGGTGGCAGCATTTACGCAGGCGCTCGAGATCGAAGTCGTGTCGGTCCATGTAATGGTGCAAGAAGATCGATTTCGCCTGCTGCTCACCGATGAGCAGGCTCTCCTTCTGCGTGAGGGCCCGATCCGGGAACATGGTCTTCACCGTACGTTTCAGCGCGGCGAGGATCTCGGGACCCCGATCGATCTCGTCCTGCCTCGCGTAGACGTCGTACAGCACGTCCTGGAGCGTCTGCTCCATCTCCGGCGTCGCCGGCAACGTCGCGCTCGAACGGAGAAGCGAGCCGTGTTTCGTGAAATCGACGAACCGCGAGAACGGCAGGAACGTGCCGTCCTCGAGCCGGAGCAGGTACGTGAGCGACACGCATTGCGGGTGCGAGCAGGGCAGCGGGAAAAAGTCGTCGACCTTGAGCTTGCCGCCCGTCTGCTCGTCCACGCGCCGCACCACCCCCGGGATCGTCAATCGATCCATCGGATCGTGCTCGAAGCGGCCGCCGCCGTGGCCGGTGTAGGCCGCCGGCTGGAAGTTCAGCGAGAGGTAATGGTCCTCCGAGAGGAAAAGCTCGACGACCCGGCCGATCTGATCGTCGTTCACACCGCGCGTCGCGACGAAGATGATCTGCGTCGGGATCTGGAGCTCCCGCAGCGCCGCGAGCGCCGCATCCTTCTCCTTCACGAGGTCACGCCCGCGGATCTTCTCGTGCGTGTCGGCCGTGAACCCGTCGAGCTGAAGCCCCACGTACGCGCCGCTCTCCTTCAACGCCTTGGCGAACGTGCGGTCCTTGCCGAGCCGGATGCCGTTCGTGATCACCACGACGCGGCCGATCTCGGGCCGGCTCGCGATCCGTATGAGCTCCAAGATTTGCGGGTGGCTCGTCGGCTCGCCGCCCGAGAGCGCGACGGACTCGACTTGGCCCTCGTTCGCGACGAGGGTGTCGATCATCCGCGTGAACGTGTCGAGATCGATGTGGTTCGAGTACTGGTTGTCGACGATGCAGATCGGGCACTCGAGGTTGCAGTGATCGGTGACCTCGATGATCGGCAGGCAGGTGTGCTGCTCGTGATCGCTACAGGTCCCACAATCGGTGGGACAGCCGTGCTCGACCTTCGTCGCGAATTTCAAGGGCTCGGTGCCCGCGCGCGCGAACGCGTAAGCCCGCACGTAGTATTTCGCGTCCTCGGAGACGAGCGCCTCGGAGGGACCACACGCGGCGCAGTTTTTCTTGAAATACACGCGGCCGTCGCGGATCACGACCTTCGCGGGGAGGAGCACGAGGCAGCGCGGGCACGTGGAGGTCGTCTCTTTGAACTCCACCTCGCCCTCGAACCCCTCGGGCAACGCGCCACGCGCGAGAAACCGCTCGAGGTACGCCTTTGCGGTGCCCGGAAGCACCTCCTCCGAAGCGCCACACGTAGGGCAGAAAAGAAGCCGCACGGCCGTGTCCTCCCGCAGCACGACGCGCCCCTCGTGCGTCTCGCGGCACGTGGGACACGACGCACGCTCGTGGTGGAGAAACGTGTGCGCGCGGTCCTGCCGCGTCGGGGTGGTACAGCTCACGCAGTCCATGGGCTCTCCTTGGCGAGCACGTATCTTCCTCCCGCGGGACCTCGGCCGTCAATTCGAGCCGCGGACAATGCTGCTATTGTCGGCGCACGTGCGTTACTTGCTCCTCGATCGGATCACGCGACTCGAACCGCCGCGCCTCGCGACGGGTGTCAAGTGTGTGTCGCTCTCCGACGACACATTCGCCGACCACTTCCCAGGCCACCCCGTGATGCCCGGCGCGCTCGTGATCGAGGCGCTCGCGCAGCTCGGCGGCGTGCTGCTCGAAGCGACGCGGCGCGCGGAGGGGCAAACCGACGTGCACGCGCTGCTCACGATGATCGATAGAGCCCGCTTCCGTCGCATCGTGCGGCCCGGGGACAAACTCGAGCTCGAAGCGGAGACGATCCTCGCGCGGGAAGAAGGCGGGCAGGTGCGGGGCACGGCCAGGGTCGATGGGGAGATCGTGGCGACGGCCGAGCTCGGCTTCGCGTTCGCGCGTGTGACGAACCCGAAGGTGCTTCTGCGGCGGCGCGAGGTGCTCGACGTGTGGCTGACCGGAGCGGCGGAGGAGCCTTGAGGCGGCGCGTCTTCGTGCGCGGGCGTGGCGCGATCACGCCGCTCGGCGAGACATGGGCCGCGACGCGCGACGCGCTCGCCGCGGGCCGCTCCGCCGTCGCGCCCGTCACACGGTTTGACGTCGAAGGATATCCCTCGCAGGTGGCCGCGGTCGTTTCGACGCCGCTCGAAGAGACCGAGGATCGACGCCTCGCCCTCGCGTGGCGCGCGGCGGACGAGGCGTGGCGCGAGGCGAAGATCGAAGCCGCGCCCTCGCGGATCGGCGTGTTCCTCGGCGCCGAGAGCGGGAGGGCCACCTACGGGACGACCTTCGGATTGTCACGCGCAGCCGGCGGAGGCGCTCGTTTCGATCACGCGCGCTTCGGAGAGGACGCGCGTGGGCTCGCGTCGGCGGTTCACGCGGCCGCGGTCTCGCCTGCCGCCGTGGCCTCGGCGCTCGCGGCGCGGATCGGCGCGGAAGGACCGGTCGAGACGATCTCGCTCGCGTGCGCGTCGGGCGCTGCGGCCATCGTCTCGGCGACCCAGGCGATCCGGCTTGGTCTCTGCGACGTGGCGCTCGCGGGGGGCGTGGGCGCGGACGTCGATCCGTTCATGCTCGTAGGATTCGGGTTGCTGGGTGCGCTGAGCGCGCGTGGCGTCTCGTGCCCCTTCGATGTGCGGCGCGATGGGTTCGTCGTGGGCGAAGGCGCGGCCATGGTCGTGCTCGCCGCGGAGCCGGGGGCCGCGCGCGCGGAGATCACGGGGGCGTCGCGCACGCTCGACGCCCACCACCTCACGGCGCCCGATCCCGCGGGGGACGGCGCCGAGCGGGCCATGCGTGGCGCGCTGGAAGATGCGGGGCGCGTGGAGGTCGGGTACGTGCAGGCGCATGGCACGAGCACGCAGCTCAACGACGCGGTCGAGGCCGCAGCGATCCGCAGGGTGCTCGGCGACGCGCTCGCGAACGCCCACGTCGGCGCGGTGAAAGGCGCGGTCGGGCACTGGATCGCGGGCGCGGGGGCGATCGGCTTTTTGTGCGCGCTCGAGGCCGCCGAGGAGGGCCTTTGTTTGCCGACGGCGGGTTTGACCGAGCCGGATGCGGGGTGCGTCTTGCCGCACGTCGTGGGCACGGCAAAACGAAAAACCGTGGCGGCAGCGCTCGTCAACGCCTTCGCGTTCGGCGGCGCGAACACGAGCCTCGTGGTGAGTCGATGCGTCTAGCGCGAGAAGGTGTGCCGGTGGTGGCCGTCTCCACGCTGACGACGGCGGGCGTTTCGAGCCGTGGACTCGGCCTTCGCTTGCTCGAAAACCGCCTCCCTGCGCCCTGCGAGGTGCCTGCGCCCGCCCCCACGCGGCCCGAGGAGGTTCGTCAAAAAAAACTCATGTCACGCGCCGCGTGGCTCTCGGCCGTCGTCATGCGTGGCGTGCTCGCCGAGGCGCGGTGGCCGGAGGCTCGCACGGAGGTGGGCGCGTTTTTCGGCGTCGGCGCTTCGGGGGCCGAGATGGACGAGGTCTCGCGGCTCGTCGCTGCGAGCATGGAGGGGGATCGTTTTTCGCTCGCGCGTTGCGGTGAGAGCGGGCTCGACGCGTGTAATCCCCTCTTCGCGTTCCAGATCATGAACAACGGAACCCTCTGCCACGGCGCGATCCTCGAGGGCCTCGGCGGCGCGAACGCCGCGTTTTTCTCGCGCGGCGGGGGCACGGTGACGGCGCTCGAAGAGGCGTGCGCGGCGATCCTGGAAGGGACCAGTGAACGCGTGATCGTCGGCGGCGCGGACACGGCCTTGCATCCCGTCACGAGGGCCGAGCTCGAACGCGAAGGGTTCTTGCGGCAAGGGCTCCTGCCAGCCGAAGGCGCGGCGGCGCTGGCGCTCGCGCGGACGACCGACGAGCCGCTCGGGTACGTGGAATCGGTGCGTGTGGTGTCCGTCGCACGCCCGCGCGACGCCCTCGTTCCCCGGATCGGCATGTTGCGGGACGCCGCGGTGCCTGCCGCGCTCGACGCGCTCGACGAGCGGCCATGTGACGTGGTCGTCCTCGCGCCGTGGGGCGCGCCCGCGCGGCAGGCGCTCGCGGATCTGCCCGAGATGCTCGAGGCCTCCCTCTCGGTGGACGCGACGCGTTTCCTCGGCGAATCACTCGCCGCGACGCCGGCGCTCGCCTGGGCGCTCGCGCTCGATCTGCTCGTCACGCAGGGCAAACGGCGCGCGCTCGTCCTCTCCGCGGGCCCGGACGGCGATATCGGGACCGTGGTCCTCTCGCGAGGGAGCCTGTGATGGACGGCGCTCGCCGCGCGGTGATCACGGGCGTCGGCGCGGTCAGCGCGTTTGGCGTCGGGTACGACGCGCTCGCGAATGGCCTCGCCGCAGGCCAGAGCGCCGTCGGCCCGATCCGGAGCTTCGACGCGCGCACCTTCCCCACGCGTGTCGCGGGCGAGGTGCCGATCGCGGCGACAGACGCCGCCTTCATCGACAAGCACCGCGGCCTCCTCCTGCGCGCCACCGAGGCCTCGGCCTGGGAAGAAGCCGGCCTCTTGCGTGACCGCAAGGTGTGTTTTGGCCTCGTCGCGGCGGGCGAGGCGTGGCGCAGCGCGAAGTGTGGCGCGGCCGAACGCAAGGCCGCGCTCTCGATCGGGCTCGGGCTCGAGCAGGCGTTCCTCGAAGATCTCGCCGAGAGACTCGAAGGGGGCGAGATCCGCGTCGGCGCGGGCGAACCCGAGCGGGCCGACGGCGTTCGGTTCCGCTCGCGTGTCGACCTCACGGCCGAGAAGATCCGCGCGGTCCTTGGTCTTTCGGGGCGCACCGCCGTGCATGTCTCGGCCTGCGCGTCGGGCGGCATGGCCGTCGCGCACGCGGCCACGTGGATCGAGCGGGGCACGGCCGATATCGTCCTTTGCGGCGCGTCCGACTCGATGGTCAATCCCCTCGGCATCGGCGGCATGTCGCGCCTCGGCGCCCCCTCGCCCCGCGCCGAAGCCTCCGCGTGCAGGCCGTTCGACCGGCGGCGCGACGGCCTCGTCGTCGGCGAAGGCGCGGCCATGTTCGTGGTCGAGGAAGAGTTTCGTGCGCGCGCGCGGGGCGCCCTTCCGCTCGCGCGGATCCTCGGCTTCGCGACCACGCAAGACGCCTACCGCGCCACCGCGCCCCGCCCCGACGGCTCGCGCGCGCTCGCGGCCATGGAACGCGCGGTTCGTCGCGCCAACCTCGAGCCCTCCGACATCGGCTACATCAATGCCCACGGCACGGGAACGCCCCTCAATGATCCGGCCGAGGCGAAGGCCATCCGCGCGCTCTTCGGCGACGTGCCCACGAGCTCCATCAAGGGCGCCATCGGTCACCTCATGGCCGCCGCGGGGGCGATCGAGCTCGCCGCGGCCATCCTGCCCCTGACGCACGATCTGCTCCCTGGAACGGCCCATTTTGAGGAGCCGGATCCGGAGTGCCCGATCGCCGTGATTGGCCCCACGCCCATCGAGAGACGCGTGCATTACGTGCTCTCGAACTCCTTCGGGTTTGGCGGGCAAAACGTGAGTGTGCTCCTCGGGCGTGTATGACGCCCCCCGGCGCGATGGCCATCACGGGGTTTTCCCTGCGCACGCCGCTCGGCGACGACGCCGCGGTCGTGCTCCGGAGGCTCCTCGCCGGCGAACGCGCGGCGGCCCCGAATGCCCATTTCGATGCGAGCACCTATGCATGCAAGCTCGCCGCGACGATCCCCGCCCTGCCCCGGCCGACGAAGCACCGCAAATTCGTGAAACGGCTCGGGCTCTTCGGCATGGAGGTCGGCGCCGAGGCCCTCGCCCGCGCAGGCGGCCCGGCCCAAGGCGCGCGGCTCGGGCTTTTTTGCGGGTATGGCGGCCTGCGCGCGCACTGGGACGATCTCATGCCCGTGCTCGAGCACCAGGAAGGTGACCGGCGCGCGACGGGCGCGTGGGCCCGCGGTTTTTCGCGGTTGCACCCATTCTGGATGCTTTTTCACCTCTCGAACAACGCACACGCGCTTCTGTCGATCGACGTCGGCGCCAAGGGCGACGGCACGACCACGGCGGGCTCGAATGCGGGGGCGCAGGCGCTCCGGGCCGCCATCGTCGCCCTCGCCGCGGGCAGCGTCGATGCGGCGCTCGTTTTTGCCTATGATTCGCTCGTCGAGCCGGAGACGCTCCTTTCGCTCGGGATGTCCGGCGCGGCGACGGCGGCCGCATCTGCCTCGGCGCTCGTGGCCCCTTACGACGAGCGCGCCGCCGGGATGGTGCCCGGGGAGGCGGCGGCGGCCATCGTGCTCGAACGGCCCGCGGATGCGGGGAATCGGGCCTCGGCCTTCGTTTGGGCAGCGGCGACGGCGGACGGCTCCGTGGATTTTCCCGCGCCGCGTTTGTTTGCCGCCCTCGCTTCGCAGCTCGCTTCGGGCGATACGATCGTCGACGGCGCAGCGCTCGCCTCGCCCGGGCGCGACGCGGCGGAACGCGAGGCCCTCGCCAGCATCCTCGGCCCCTCGGCCACGCTGCTCGCGACGACGGCCGCCACGGGCCAGCTCGGCGGCGCGACGGCGGTCGTCCAGGCCATTCTGCTCGCCGAGGCCCTCCGCGCGGGTTTGCTCCCGCCCATTGCGGGCCTCGAGCGTCCTTCCCCCGGCCCGCTTCGGCCCCTCATGAAGGCCGAGGAGACCCGCGCCCGCTCGGCCCTGGCCCTCTCCGCCGGAATGCCCGGGCTCGCCGGCGCCGTGCGTGTGGAGGTTCGATGAGTGAATCGCAGCATCGTCCCAAGGTCGCCCTCGTCACAGGCGCATCCCGTGGGATCGGGCGCGCGATCGCGGAGGCGCTCGGGCGGCGCGGATATGCCGTCGCCGTCGATTACCGCCACGACGAGGACGCGGCCCAAAAGACCGTCGCTGCCGTGGAAGCGCTCGGCGAAAAGGCCATCGCTCTCCGCGCCGACGTCTCGCGCGCCGCGGAAGTCGCGTCCCTCTTCGAGCAAGCCGAGGCCACGCTCGGGCCCCTCGACGCGCTCATTTGCAATGCCGGCGTCACGCGGGACGGCCTCCTCGGCGCGAGCACGGACGAGGATTACGATCACGTCTTCGACACGAACGCCTCGGGCGTCGTGATTTGCTGCCGCGAGGCGGCGCGGCGCTTCATTTCACGGCGGCGCGGCTCCATCGTGAACGTCTCCAGCGTGGCCGCGCAGCGCCCGGGCCGCGGGCAATCACTTTATGCCGCGTCGAAGGGCGCCGTCGAGTCGTTCACGCGTGCGCTCGCCGTCGAGCTCGCGCCGCGCGGCGTGCGGGTGAACGCGGTGGCGCCGGGCCTCGTCGAGACCGACATGACGGCCGATCTCCGGGCCCTCGCGCCCGAGGAGCTCGCCAAACGTATCCTCTTGAAGCGCGTTGGTCGCCCCGAGGAGATTGCGGCGGTGGTCGCCTTCCTCGTCTCGGACGAGGCGAGCTACGTGACGGGACAGATATGGAACGTGGACGGCGGATTCAAGCTGGAATGAGCGGCCCCGGTGGGGTCTTGGGCGCGGGGATGCTGGCCTGGCTCGAGACGCGGAGATCCCGCCGCGAGTTCGAGGACAAACCGGTGCCGAAGGAGGTGCTCGGCCGGCTCGTACAAGCGGCCATCACAGCGCCCTCGAACACGAACCGGCAGCCCTGGCGATTCACCGTGGTGACGGCACCGGCCATCCGCAAAACGATCGCCGCGGCCGTGCGCGCGCGGGCGGACGAGATCAAAGCCATCATCCAGCGCGGGCATCACGCCGAGGATTTCGCCAATTACGGCGACTTTTTCCACGAGCCGCTGGAGAGTGTTGCCGCCATCGTGATACCGCAATGGCGCGACTACCCCGACCTCATCGCCAACCTCATCACCTCGGGCGGCGGGGACGCGACGTCGTACCACACGGCCCGAAGCATGCAGGCCGAGCTCTGCTCGACGAGCGCGGCCGTCATGGCGATGCTCCTCCAGGCCCACGCCGAGGGCCTCGGCGCGTGCTGGATGGCGGGGCCCATGATCGCAAAACCCGAGATCGAGGCGCTGCTCGGCATTCGTGACCCCTTCCGGATGGTCGGCGCCGTGGCGATCGGCTATCCCGTAGGCGACGCGCCGCCGCCCGGACGAAAGCCTGTCGACCGCGTCGTGGTATGGGTCGAAGACGGATTGGTCTCATCGTGACGCCGCCGCGCCGGGGCTCTGCCCCGGACCCCGCAGGGGGCTGTCCGCCCCCTCGACCCCGGACCAGGGCAGGCCCTGGACCAAGGGTTGAAAAACTGCGCGATGCGCAGT
>JANMGF010000426.1:0-1193 GCA_031374535.1 Polyangium sp. (in: bacteria) | reverse complement strand
CCGCCCGAGGCGATCTTGCGCAGTGGGCGCGGCTCGATGCCCTTGTTCGGCGCGATGAGGAACTCGACGCGGTCGATACCGTCGCGGCCGAGGCGCGCGCCGTCGACGACGAGCTCGGACCTGTCCCCGGAGAGAGGCGCGACGTCGACGATCACGCGTGCACCGCCCATGCCGAGCTCGGCAAGCTCTCCGCCGATCGACGTGCCGAGCTTCTCGCCAGCCTCGTGTCGCTTCTGCGAGAGGAGCCGCGCGCGTTCGCCCGCCGCGCGGAGCAGACGGTCACGCTCGTGCTCCAGCGCTTCGAGTTTCGTCTCCACGTTGCCGAGCCCTTCGAGCTCCGCCGCGATGCGCGACCGCGCCGCGAGCACGTCGTCGATCGTGGCTCCGTGTTGCCGCAGGAGGCCCTCGAGGCGGTACATGCGGTCCTCGATCTCCGAGAGCCGCGACGGGTTTGCCTCGGCGCGTTCGGTGTACCGCTCGACCTCGCGCGCGATCTCCCGGAGCTCCGTGAAGCATCCGTCGATCGCGTTCGCCGTCGCTTCGAGGGACGGATCGAGATCCGCGGCAGTGCGTAGATCCTTCGCGAGCTTCGCGAGCTCGTCGCAGATCGCGTGTTCGCCCTGATCGAGCCGCGCGGCTGCGTTCTCCGTCAGCTCGCGGAGACGGCCCGCGTGACGCAACCTCTGGCGCTCGGCCGCGAGCTCCTCGAGCTCGTCGGGGTGCGGGGAGATCGCGTCGATGCCCTGGAGCTGGAAGCCGAGGAAAGCCTCGCGTTCGGCGCGTCCGCGCTCGGCTTCGCGCACCACGCGGATCTCGGTGACGACCTTCTCGAGCCGCTCGACCTCCGCGGCGAGGGCCTCACGCGCGCCCGAAAGACGGCCGAAACGATCGAGGTAACCGAGGTGCGTCGAGGGATCGGTCAGCGCGACGCTCTCGTGTTGCGAGGCGACGTCGCAGAGCTCCGACGCGAGCGCGGCGAGCTCGCCTGCGGTGCAGAGACGTCCGTTCAGGTACGCGCGTGACCGGCCGCTTTGCTGCACCACGCGGCGGATGACGAGCTCGCCGCCGGAGGCCACGCCGGCTGCGTCGAGGGCCGTGGAGAGCCGCTCGCTGCCCGTCACGTCGAAGAGCGCCTCGACCTCGGCCTCGTCGGCGCCGGGACGCACCTGCTCGGCGTTGCCGCGGCCGCCGAG
>JANMGF010000413.1:0-2498 GCA_031374535.1 Polyangium sp. (in: bacteria) | reverse complement strand
CGCCGCCCGCGCCGCATGGGCCGCAGCGCGGCAAGGGCGCTACTGGGAGATGGAGCGCGGGCTCTTCGAGAACCAGGACAAACTCAGCGACGCCACGATCGGCGAGATCGCCGAGGACCTCGGGCTCGACATGGGCAAGCTTCGCGCGGACATGCAATCGGAGGCCGCGAAGAAGGCGATCGCGCGCGACCAGGCCGACGCGGATCGATCGGGCTTGATGGGGACGCCGTTCATCTTGATCAACGGACGCGAGTTCGATCTCGGCCTCTTCAAGCCCGAGCCCGACCTCGATGCGTGGGTCACGATGGAGATCGAGCTCGCGAAGACCACGCGCTAGCGGTGCAACCCCGCGATGATGATCGCGGCGATCCAGACGAGCACGGCAGAACCCGCGAGGATCAAGGTCGCGAGGTCGTCCCGCCAGCGCACGCGCAGGGGCACGAGCTCCTTCTCGGGAAGGACCACGGTCTTGACGAGCGAGTGGATCGGCAGCCCGCCCGGCCGCATGCCCTGGGGCATCGACGCGGAGTAGAGGCCCATGCTCTGGAACCGCGCGACGCCCGCGCGTTGCCGGTCGCCGACCCCGGGCACCGCGCTCCCGATGGCCATCGCGCGGAACCACGGCACACGTTCGTAGGCGTTCGGCATCGCGAGCACGCCAAACAGCAAACGCAGCCGATCGAGCAGCTCGCGGACCTCGACGAGGTGCTGATACGAGCGGATGCGCGTGTCGACGTGCTCCTCGCCGGCGAACTTGGTGAAGCAAAACATCTCGAAGCGAGCATGCAGCCCGTCGAGCTCCTCGCGGATCTTCGGAAGCGCGTCCTGCGGGGCGACCTCTTGCGGGAGCGTGAAACCCCAAGGGTCTTCGCGCTTGCGCTCGGCCGTCCACTGGAACACGTCGGCGAAACCCCAGACCGTGTCGAAGCGCGTCAGGATGATGTACGTCGGCACATCGACGCCGAGGTGCTTGCCGATCTCGACGAGCACCTCACGCATGCTCTTCGCGTACGCCTGCACGCCCGCCTCGTCCGCGTCGGCGAAGGCCGCGACGTTCAGCACCAGGATCAACGCATCGAGCGGCTCGCGCGGACGCTTGCGGAGCAGCTCCTCGCAGAGCCCCTGGAGCAAGGCCGGATCGCGACGCGGGCCGAGCACGTGGCCCTCGGGCTCGATGAACACGCACTCGTCGGCCATCCAGTACGTGCAAAACGGCGTGGAGGACGCGGGCGGCATGGGGCCGTCGCCCGAGGACCAGCTGAGAAACTGCGAGCGGATCGCCGTCGATCGCCCCGTCCCCGGATCACCGACGACGAGGTACATCGGCACCTGGTACGGCGGCTTCTTGCTCGGGTGCTTCTGCGCGATCGCGGAGAGCACCGCGTCGATCTCTTGCGTGAACGGACCGACCTCGTTGCTCATCAACGACTCCCGAGGAGCGAAACGAGGATCAAGACGAGGCCGGCGACCAGGAACGTGATCGCGATCCCGCGGCCCATCCAGAGCGATTTCCACCACGGCGTCAGGTGGTCGATGGGGCGCACCGTCTCCTCGCGCACGGGGCGAAGCGCGCCGGCGAACCAGTCGCGATCCGAGTCGACGCCGAGGATCCGCGCGACGTCGATGCGGGTCTGCGTCGCGCCGTACTGCACCTGCCCCGGCAAACCGAACCTGCCCATGAAGCCGAGGCCGAGCACCACGTAGTACGTGGCGAGCACGCTCTTCGGACCTTCCTTCACGCGGTCGAGGCGCTGGTAAAACTCGACGCCCGCGTTGGTCGTGTACCAGCGCGTCGCTTGCAACGAGTACTGCGACCAGAGCGGACGCAAATCCGGCAGGCTCATGGCGATCTCGTCGATGATCGCCGCGATGGCGAACTGCCCATCGTCGGCCGAGACGACGGGGAGCGCCTCGGACGCCTTCGAGCTTTTCAGCTCGTTCAACATGGAGTTTGCCGTCTGGAGCAGGTGCTCCGCGGGCGGCCGCCTCGGCGACTGACGCACCGCGCAGATCCAGAGGAGCAGCTCCTCGCCGTATACGCCTATCGAACGTTCCACGCGGCCGCGGAGCATAACGCGAGTCCCCCCCGAGGGAGGAAGACTTCTCGCGCCGATCGGACCCTACCGTGCGCCGGCCGTCACGCTATGCTGCCGGCCCTCTGCCGAAGGAGCTTTCCTCATGTCCGAGATTCAGAGCGTGATCGCCCGTGAAATCCTCGATTCCCGTGGCAACCCCACCGTGGAGGTCGAGGTCAGCACGAGCAGCGGCGTGGGCCGCGCCGCAGTCCCGAGCGGAGCCTCCACGGGGGCGTACGAGGCCGTCGAGCTGAGAGACGGCGACAAAAAGCGGTACCTGGGCAAGGGCGTGTTGAAGGCGGTCCGGAACGTGGAGACCGCCCTCGGCCCGGCCATCGTCGGGATGGACTCGCTCGACCAGTCCGCGGTCGACCAGGTGCTCATCGACGCCGACGGCTCGTCGAACAAGGGCAAGCTCGGCGC
>JANMGF010000408.1:0-7088 GCA_031374535.1 Polyangium sp. (in: bacteria) | reverse complement strand
AGCGTGCCCAGCGTGACGATGAACGAGGGCAGGCGCGTGCGGGTGACGATGAGGCCATTGACCAGGCCGACCGAGGCCGAGAGCGCCGCGGCCGCCGCGATGCCGGCCCACAACGACCAGCCGAGCTCGGTCGCGCACAGGGCGATGGTCATTCCGCTGGCGGCCATGGTCGAGCCGATGGAGAGGTCGAACTCACCCGCGATCATGAGCAGCGCGACGGGCGCGGCCAGGATTCCGAGCTCGGCGGCGATGGCGAGGTAACTCGACGTGCCCGAGAGGGTCAAAAACCCGGAGTGGCCGGCCTCGACGGCGAAGAAGAGCCAGACCGCGGCCACCGCGGCGAAGACGCCGAGCTCCGGGCGATCGGACCATTTGCGCAGAGACACGGCTACCGAATGCCTTTCTTGCTCGCGTCGATCACGGCCGCGGCGTTCTCCCGCGTGACGAACGAGGGACCCGTGGGGAGAGACGCCACCGCGGGCAGAAGGCCGTGGTGCACGTATTGTTTCAGGAGGACGATGGGCAGATACCCCTGCAAGTATTGCTGCTGGTCGATGGCGAACGTCATCTGCCCATCGCGGACCGCGGCGAGGACCTCGGGCGAGAGATCGAAGGTGGCGAGCTCGGTCGCGCCGAGCCGGTTCGATTGCTGCAACCCCGCGAGGGCCGCGCGCGCGCCGAGCGGACCCAGCGTGAAAATGCCGTCCATGTCGGGCGTCAGGGCGGCCATGATTTTTTGCTGCATGTCGGTGGGGCTCGAGGCCGTCACGGCGAGCACGCGGCCTTTGCCTCCGGCCTTTTCGAGCGCGTCGAGGAAGCCGCGGCAACGCTCGTCGAGGGACGTGTTGCCCACCTCGTGGTTCACGCAGATCGCGTGGCGCACGCCGGCCCCGGCCATACGTTCGCCGCCGGCCTTCCCGGCGTCGTATTCGGTCTGCCCGATATGCAAAAGCGCGCCCAGGTCCCGCGACACGTCGCCGCCGGCGTTGATGGTGATGACGGGGATGCCCGCGGCGACGGCGGCCCGGATCGAGCGCGAGAGGGCGCCGGCATCCGGGATTGAAAGGATGAGCCCGTCGGGCTTGCGGGCGACCTCGGCGTCGATGAGGCGGCTCATCGTGACCATATCGAAGGTCTGGGGCGCCTGGTACGTGACCGTGACGCCCATGTCCTCCGCCGCCCGGTCGATGCCGTTCTTCACCACGGACCAGAATGGATCGGACGCCTGTCCATGCGTGACGACCGCGATACGTGTACGAACGCGCTCATCGCCGTGCGTGGTCGCGCCCGCGCGCTCGCCCCTGCCGCACGCGGTGGCCGCGAGGGCATGAAGGGCAAGGAGGCAGGCGAGGACCATCCACGACGCTCGGCCGCGCGCGGAGAGCTCTCTTTGCATGGTTCGAGAATGCTAGCGCCGCCTGGCCTCACGCGCTATTGCCCTGGACAATGAGCGAGCACCTCGGGGAGACGAAAGTACGGGATGAAAACCGCGCGGGCGGCTTGCCGGGAAAAAAGGGAACGACGGAGTTCCGCGATTACCGTGCCGAGGCGAGGCCGAGCGTCAAGGAGCTCTACCGGCAAAACCACGAGAACCAGACCTTGGCCTTCGTCGAGCAGAAGGAGCGGCAGTATCTGGGTCTCGACAGGCGCCGGACGGGGATGTGGGAGGTGCTGGAGCTGCTCGATCGGCTGGTCGACGACAGCGATCCGGACACCGAGCAGTCGCAGATCGCCCACGCGCTCCAGTCCGCGGAGGCGGCGCGTCGGGAGGGTCAGCCGCCCTGGTTCCTTCTGACGGCCCTGATCCACGACGCCGGGAAGATCCTGTGCCTGTGGGGCGAGCCGCAATGGGCCGTCGTGGGTGATACCTTCCCCGTGGGCTGCGCGTTCTCGGACCGGATCGTCTTCCCCGAGCTCTTCGCGAACAACCCGGACATGTTGGACCCGCGTTACCAGACGCCGTGCGGGATCTACGAGGAGGGAGGTGGGCTCTCTCAGATCCACATGTCGTGGGGGCACGACGAGTACCTTTACCACGTGGTGAAGGAGTACCTACCGCTCGAGGCCCAATACATGATCCGGTATCACTCGTTTTACGCGGCGCACCGCGAGGGCGCGTACGCGCACTTGTTGAACGATCAGGATCGGCGGATGATGGAGTGGGTGCGGAGGTTCAACCCGTACGATCTTTACTCGAAGGCCGATGCGCCGCCGGACGTGGAGCGGCTCGGGCCCTTCTACCAGGACCTGATCTCGAGGTATTTCCCGTCCGAGCTCCGCTGGTAGAGGCGATCATAAAGAGCGATCTGCCGCTCCTTCGCGGCCCGATAGATCTCGGCTTGCGACGGCCGAGGCTCGAAGACCCGTGACGTTGCCGGGGAATACGCCTCGATCGACCGCTTGCCGAGCGCCTCGAGCGCCAGCATGGCCGCGCCGCGGAGGGTCGACGCGTCCCCCTGGAGAGGTCCCGTGAGACGAACGGGCGTTTGCATCGCATCCGCGAACATCTGCGCCCAGGCGGGGCAGGCGTGTAATGCGCCGCCCCCCGCATGGATCGAATCGGTTTCGCCCAGCCGATCGTGGATCTGCGAGAGTCGCAAGACGATCGATTCGAACAGGGCTTGTACGATGTCGATCGGGGTCGTGGAGAGCCGCAATCCGTGGAGCGTGCCTGTCGCGTCTGGCCGAAAGCCTGGGCTGCGTTCTCCGGCGAACATGGGGAGAACGGTCAGGCCGTGCGCGAATGGCTCACGGAAAACGAGCGGATCGCCGGCGAACGCGAGGTTTGCCCGGGCCCAGGCATAGACGTTTCCCCCCTCGCTCGTGGCTCCACCGACGATCTCGCGCTTTTGATCGATGCGGTAGGCCCAGAGCCCCTCCGGCACGACGCATGGATCGCCGTCGAGGACGCGACTCTGCCGGAGGGCGGCGGTCGTCCCGACGGTCAGCGACGTTCCCCGAGACAGGGCCGCCCCGCTGCCGACGTGTGCCGCCGCGCCGTCCCCGATGGCCAGGAAAAATGGCACGTCTCGGAGCGCCGGCCAGCGTTTGGCATAGTCGGGCCCGAGGCCGATCTGCGCCGCCCGAAATTCGGCCAGCGGGGGAAGCCGATGCCGCGCGAGCCCGAGGATCTCGAGCCATTCGGTCGACCATTGGAGAGAAGCGCGGTCCAGAAGGCCACTCCAGGAGGCCACGGAAAAACTGCACGGGACATCCCGGCCGAACCAGACACGATAAAGGTGCGTCCCGAGATCGAGCCAGGACGCGGGGGCAGGCAACCCGAGGCGTCCATACCAGCGCAAACGCGCGGGATGATACGCGGTATGCAGCGGGCAACCCGTCGCCTGGTGGAGAGCGGGGACATCGACCTCTGCGCGTAGCGCTTCGACATCCGCGGCCGGGCGCGTATCCGCATACGTGTAGAGCGGCGTGAGGGGCCGATTCTCGGCGTCCACGCCGAGGAGGTTCCCGACGAACGTCGAGAGGGCGACCCCTTCGATCGGGGGGGCATTCACCAGAACACGATCCACGCACCCTTCGACGGCCTCCCGCAGAAGGCGCGCGTCCGCTTCCGATGTGCCGTCCGCGGCCACCGTGAAGGAAAACGTCTCCGCCGTCTCCGAAAGAAGTCGAGCGCTCTCGTCACAAAGGGCGGCGCGCACCGACGAGCTGCCGACATCGATCACGAGAAGGTGCGTCATGCTGCCCGTAAAACTTGCCACGCGGGCGGAGGGGCCGGCAAGCAAGCAGCCTACCGGCGCAGACCCCCGAGGAGGGGAATTTCCCTGATTCTACGGCCCGTCAGCCCGAAGATTGCATTGGCCAGCGCCGGACCGACGGGCGGGACGCCCGGCTCGCCGACGCCGCACGGCGGGCCGTCGCTGGGGACGAGATCGACGTGGATGTTCCTCGGCACCTCGCCGATACGAGCGATCCGCGCGTCGAAAAAGTTCGATTGCTCGGTCCGGCCGCCTTTCATCGTGATCCCGCCGAGGAGGGCATTGCTGATACCCATGACCACGGCGCCCTCCATCTGCGAGCGCACGCGGTCCTGGTGGACCACGGTGCCGGCGTCCATGGAGATCCACGCTTCGTCGACGCGGATTCCATTTCGTTCGTCGGGCACGACGGACAGGACGACCGCGGTATACGCGACGAAGCTCCGGTGCGCCGCGAGGCCAAATCCGCGCCCGTCCTTCTTTCGACCGCTCCATCGGGAAGCCTCGGTGACCCGCTCGACCACGCGCCGGAGCCTCCCTGCGTCGACGGGATGTTTTTCGAGTTTTTCGCCGTAGTTCGCGAGCTTCTCGACGCCGAGGGCCTCGAGCCCGAGGAGACGCGGAGGGCCGATCGTCTCGAGCCAAACGTCGCGCGGATCGGCGCCGCGCGCGTGCGCGATCTCGTCGATGAAGGAGCCTACCGCGAAGGCGTGGAAGATGTTGTACACCGACCGATACCAGCCGATACGCACGTGGGCTTCGGCCCGGCACGCCTCGGCGCGGACGTTGGGCACGTCGAGGGCAACGTCGAGCACGCCTTGCTGGAGGTCCGTGAGGCCCGGGAGGTCGACGTCCGAGAAGGTGGATCCGATCGGCGGGAAGGCCGTGCGATGGTGCCACGCGAGGACCTTGCCGCCCACGTCGAGGCCGGCGCGGAGGCGTTGCGCGCTCACCGTGTTGTAATAACCATGCTGGATATCGTCCTCGCGGGTCCATTGCACGCGCACCGGCACGCCCGCCGCGCGCGCGAGGAAGGCCGCCTCCGCCGAGAAATCCGCCTTTGATTTGCGCCCGAAGCCACCGCCGAGCAACGTCACGTGCACGGTGACCTTGTCCTCGCCCAATTCGAGCACCCGCGCGACCTCGGCCCGCGCCGCCTGGGGATGTTGCGTCGGCGCCCAGACCTCGCACCGCCCGTCGGCGACACGCGCGAGGGCGACCGGAGGCTCCATCGGCATCTGCGCGAGGTGCGGGACGACGTATTCGCCTTCCACGATACGCGCCGCCTTGGTGAATGCGGCGTCGACATCGCCGACATTCCGCAGCCGCGTCCCTTCCGCGCGCACGGAGGCGAGGAGCTTTTCGCGGAAGGCGACCGAGTCGTATTTCGCGTTTTCGCCGTGGTCCCACGTGATATCGAGCGCCGCGCGCCCATGCATGGCCGCCCAGGTGTTCGTCGCGAGCACCGCGACGCCGCCCCACGGCTGGAACTTGAAGGGCCGCTTCGCCGGAGGCAATTCGATCACGCGTTTGACGCCCGGCACGGCGAGCGCGCGCGCCGGGTCGAAACGAACGACCTTCCCGCCCACGACGGGGGGCCGGGCGATCACCGCAAAAAGCATGTCGGGCAAGCTGATATCGGCCCCGAACACCGCGGCGCCCGTCACGATAGCGGGCCCGTCGAGGAGCGGCAAAAACGGGCTGTTCACGCGCAAAAGCTCGCTCTTCGGCCGGAAAACCACGTCGCCGGGCTTCGGCACGGGCAACTTCGAGGCCGCAAGGGAGAGCTCACCGAAGCCGAGGGACCGTTTCGTCGGCACGTGGATCACCACGTGGCCCCGCGCTTCACACGTCTCGGGCTTCACCTTCCACTGCTTGGCGGCCGCGGCGATGAGCATGACGCGTACGGTCGCGCCCACGCGCCGGAGGTCGTCGTAGAACTTTCGAATGCTGGTCGAGCCGTCGGTGTTTTGATCGCCGTACTTCTTGTCGCCGTCGGCTTGCCTGACCACGACGCGGGCCATGTCCGCGCCGAGCTCGTCCGCGATGAGCACCGGCATCGAGCTCCGGATGCCCTGGCCCATCTCCGACCGATGACAAACGAGGGTCACGGTCCCATCCAGCGCCACGTGCACGAAGGGATTGGGATGGAGCCCCGGCGCGAGGCCGGCCGCGCCGCTCGGCTCGTCCGCGAGGGCGGGCGAATCAAAAAGGCCAAGCGCGAGGCCGCCCGTCCAGAGGCCCAGGGCGGCGAGGAACGAGCGTCGTGTGACGAGCCTGGGTTCGCCGTTCATCGCTCCCCCTCCCGATCGGGCATCCCGGCGGCCTTACGAATCGCCGCGCGAATCCTCGGATATGCGCCGCATCGGCACAGATTGCCGGCCATCGACTGGTCGATCTCGTCGTCCGAAGGTCTGGGCTTCGCCTTGAGCAGCGCCGCCGCGGTCATGAGCTGCCCGGCCTGGCAAAATCCGCATTGTGGCACGCCGAGCTCGACCCAGGCGCGCTGGAGCGGGTGGCTCCCGTCGGGGGCGAGCCCTTCAATGGTGGTGACGGCGTGCCCGTCGGCGCGGCGGACCGGGGTCACGCACGCGCGCACGACTTGCCCGTCGAGGTGCACGGTACACGAGCCGCAGAGGGCCTGGCCGCAGCCGTACTTGGTCCCGGTCAGGCCGAGGACGTCGCGGAGCGCCCAGAGGAGGGGCATTTCGGGGTCGACGTCGAGCGTTCGATCAACGCCGTTCACGCGAATACGTACGCTCATGGTTTCACCCCTTCCGCGGGGCATTCGGCCCCGGTCTCGACCCAGGCCGCGACAATCGCGCCGAATTGCGCCTGCGTGCCCGGAGCCGGCTCACGCCCCGCGCCCGGCTCCCAGCCCCAGCCGACGAGCGCGTCGTGGGCATTGTGCTCCACGATCTTGGCGAGGGATTTCCCGCCATTTCGCTTCGGATCCTTCATTTGCTCGCAGACGTCATGCGGATCTTTACCGACCCACGCCATCTCGATCGGCGCGAGCGCCCAGTGCGGCGCGCCCGGCACGCGCGTGAGCGGCTGGTTCCGGTCCTGATGGCAGCCGGTGCATTGCATCCCGACGACGCCATGGCCCTCCGGTCCGCGCAGGGCGGGCGGGTCGTGGAGGGCGAGGTTCATGCCCTGGTGGGGGACGTCGCCGTTCGGATGGCAATTGACGCAGCGCGGATGCAAAAGCACGCGGCTCGCCTCGAGGAAGAGGGCCCGCGAGCGCTCCGTGGCGTCGGGGATGGCCGCAAAGTCCGCGGGCGCGCGGAGCTCGCCTTTCGCCACGGGGCGGAGCGTGGATGCCGGCGGCTTCGGTGGATCCGCCGGGCCTCCGCAGCCACCGAAGGT
>JANMGF010000385.1:0-7132 GCA_031374535.1 Polyangium sp. (in: bacteria) | reverse complement strand
CTCGGCGGCGACGAAGGCTCGTTCGAGCGGGTCAGCAACACGACGCTCGAGCGGCTGATGCGCCACGACTGGCCGGGCAACGTGCGCGAGCTGAAGAACGCGGTCGCCGTCGCCTATGCGCTCGGGAACGAGGGCGAGGAGCTCGACGTCGCGGCGCACCTCGGCGCGCTCACGGAGATCCACGAGCCCCACGTCGCAGGCCCTTCGCCTTCGGGCGGAGGCGGCGCGGGCGGCGGGATCGTGTCGTTCAAGGGCAAGGCCTTCCAGGAGGCCAAACACGACGTGCTCGCGCGGTTCGAGCGGGAGTACTTCGTCGCGCTCTTCGACGAGGCCAAGGGCAATATCTCGGAGATCGCGCGCCGGGCCGGCATGGAGCGCGCTCACGTCCGCACGTACCTCAAGCGCCACGGGATCCACGGCAAGACGGGCGACGGCGAGGCGTAGCCGAGAGACGGAAGCGCACAGGAATCGAACCTGCCCAGGACAGCAGAACTGCCCCGCACCGATTTTGAAGACCGGGGGTGGCACCAGCCGACCGCGCGCTTCCACCCACCGTCCTAGCCGGTTTCTCCGTGGGGGGCTACCCTCGCGCCGTGCGCCGCTTCGTCCTCGGCACCGCGGGTCACGTCGACCACGGCAAAACAACGCTCGTCCGCGCCCTCACCGGCATCGACACCGATCGCCTGCCCGAGGAGAAACGCCGCGGCATCACGATCGAGCTCGGCTTCGCGCCCTGGAGCCTCGCCGGGGGGGGCGGGGGCGCAGCTCCGCTCGACGGAGCGAAGCCCCCGAGCGAAGAGCGCATCGAGGTGAGCATCATCGACGTGCCCGGCCATCGCCGCTTCGTGCACACGATGATCGCAGGCGCGACCGGCATGGAGGTCGTGATGCTCGTCGTCGCCGCGGACGAGGGCGTCATGCCGCAGACCCGCGAGCACGTGGCCGCGTGCGAGCTGCTCGGGATTCGCCGCGCCGTCGTCGTCGTGACCAAGATGGATCGCGTGGGGGAAGAGCTCGCGCGCCTCGCCGGCGACGAGGCCGTGGAGCTTCTTGCAGGCCGTATGCAGGCCGAAGTCGTGCTCTGCTCGGCGCGCACGGGTGAGGGGCTCGAGGCCGTGCGTGATGCGGTCCGGCGCGCCTTGACCGCGCTCCCTCCGCCCGCTTCCGCGCCTCGATCGCGCCTCGGCGTCGACCGCGTTTTTTCCGTGCGTGGCGCGGGTACGGTCGTCACGGGCACGCTCGTCGAGGGCAAGATCCCGCTCGGCGCGGCGCTCTTCGTCGTCGGCACCGGCCGCGCAGGCGAGCGCAGCGCCGAGGGCGAGGTGCACAAGACGAGCGCGCGAGGCCTGCACGTGCACGATCGCGGCGTAGAGGTCGCCGAAGCGCCGACCCGCCTCGCCTTGAACCTCGCGGGTTTGCCGCTCGAATCCGTGCACCGCGGGGATCTCGTCACCGACGATCCCAGCGTCGTCCCCACGCGCCGCATCGACGTCTCGCTCCGCGCCACGGCGCCCGTACGCCATGGGATGAGCGTCTCCGTGTACATCGGCACCGCGCGCTCCTCGGGCAAACTCGACTTGCTCGGCGAGCCAAACGAAGACGACGACGGCCGCCGCCTCGCCCGCCTGCGCCTCTCCGACGCGCTCGCTGTCGTCGGCGGGGATCGTTTCGTCGTGCGTGGCTCCGATGTCGACGGCCCTGCGGGCGCTGTGCTCGGGGGCGGCGAGGTCCTCGACGCGCGCCCGCCGCCGGGGCTCCGCAAACGTGCCCGCGCCGCGCGCCTCGCCGTGCTCGAGGCCCTCTTCGTTTCGCGTGAACCACCGCAGATCATGCGCGCCCTCGCCAACGAATCCTCGCCGCGCCCGCTCCCGCGCGACGTCTTGCCCTCGCGTTTCTGCTTGCCGGCGACCGAGCTCGAGCGCGCGGCCGACAAGCTCGGCGACAAGGGCGAGCTCGTGCGGATCAAGCGCCTCGGCTGGGTGCCTCGAACCGCGCTGGTCGAGCTCGCGGTGGAGGCGCGCGCGCTGGTCGTTGCACATCAAAAGAAAAACCCGCTCGACCGCGGCATGGTCCTCGAGACCCTGCGCGCGCGCCTCGCCGAGCGAACCGGCGCGGAGGTGGCCGAGGAGGTCATCAAGCTCGCCGCCTCGAAGAGCGGGAGCGTCGCGGGCGAGCCCATCGTGGTCGAGGGCGACGTCGTGCGGGCGCCGTCGGTCGTGGCTTTGCCGGCCTCGACCGCCCTGGGCGCGCTCGGCGCGGCGCTCTCTGCGCTGGAGAAGGCCGAGCTCAAGGGGTTGACCGAGTTCAGCGTCAAGGAGGCCTCGGGCGCCTCGCCCAAGGAGGTCAAGGCGATCCTGGCCAAGCTCGTGCGCGAGGGACACGCGACGCACGCGGGCGAGCTCTGGTTTTTCCGGGCGGACATCGACGCGCTCCGCCTCAAGGTGAAGGAGCACCTCGACAAACAGGGGCGCATGTCGATCGCCGATTTCAAGGATCTTTCGGGTCTCGGTCGGAGGCAGGTGATTCCGCTGCTCGAGATGTTCGACCGGGAAGGGGTCACGCGGCGGGAGGCGGACGACAGCCGGGTGAAGGGGAAATGAGCTTTCGCCGGAGCGCGATTCCGGCGCTGAGGAGCACCGGGAAAAACCAATGTGAGGGATCGTTTGGCCCGGTGCCCATCTGGCAAGCGCCGCCGGTGAGCTGTACGTCTTCGTCCGTGTCGATGCCTGCGTCTGCGTCCGTTCCCGCATCCGCTCCTGCGTCCGCGTCCGCTCCCGCGTCCGTCTCCGCGTCCGTCTCCGCGTCCGCCCCCGCGTCTGCCATGCATTCCAGCAACGTGCAGGCCCCGTCCATGCTCGCGCCGGCGGCCACGGAACATGCGTCGCATGCGCCGAGATCACACGCCGCGTCGCAACACACGCCGTCCACGCAGAAACCACTCACGCATGCTTCCGCCGTATCGCACGGGTCGCCATGTTCGTTTTTCAGGATGAACCCATACGCGGAGCCCGCGTTCGTCCCCGCGTCGTCCTCGAGGTATGCGCCCACGAGGGCCGTATCCCCCGCGATCGCCACCGAAAAACCGAAGGCGTCTCCCGCCGTTCCGTCGCCCGCCACGAGGAGAAGCTCTTCGGTCCAGCCAGAGCCCTTTTGCGTGAAGACGTAAGCCGCGCCCGCGTTCGAGCCCAACGTGTCATCGAGCAATGCGCCCAGGATCAACCGGCCCTTCGTGAGGGCGACGCTCGTCCCGAGCCGATCCTCCGCCCCGAGCCCCGCCGGCACCAGTTTGCCCGTGTCGATCCAGGTGAGCCCCGCGCGCGCGAAGGTATACCCCGCTCCCGCGTCGCCCCCGGCCGCATTCGCGAGAGGCGCGCCCACGATCACCACGTCGCCTTCCATCGCCACCGCCGAGCCGAAGGCGTCCCCCGCCGCCCCGTCCGCCGCGACGAGCTTCTTTTGCTGGCTCCACACCGCGCCCGCGCCGACGAACACGTAGGCCGCGCCCGCGTTTGTCCCCGCGTCGTCGTCCCCCGGCGCGCCCACGAGGGCCGTCTGTTCGGAAAAACCGACCGATTGGCCCAGCCGATCCCCCGCCGCCCCGTCCGCCGCCAAGAGCTTCTTTTGCTGCGTGAAAACGCCATTCTTGGCGACGAACACGTAGGCCGCCCCTGCGTCCATCCCTTTCGTATCGTCGAGCGGCGCGCCTGCAATCACGGTCCCGCTCGCGATCGCTACCGCCTGGCCCAGCGCTTCGCCCGGCTTTCCGTCAGCCCCGAATACCTTCTGTTGTTCTTGCCAGACCCCGTTCGTCCGAACGAACACATACGCCGCGCCCGACGACGCGATCGGTCCGTCGCCTTTCGGCGAGCCCACGACGGCCGTATCTCCCTCGATCGCCACCGCGTGCCCGAACCATTTCCCCGGCCCGCCATCACTCGCGACGAGCTTCTGCTCGGGCACCCAGGTCCCGTTCGTCCGAACGAACACGTAGGCCGCGCCCGCGTCCGTCCCTTTCGTGTCCTCGTCGGGCGCGCCGACGATCGCCGTGTCCCCCGAGACCGCGACCGAGAAACCAAAAAAGTCGCTCGGATCGCCGTCGGGCGCTGAAAACTCGGCCTCCTCGGTGGCGAGGAGCGAGGCCACCGCGGGGCCGTTCGTCAAGGGATTCGAGGCGAGGGGCGCAGGCTCCGCGGCACCAAGGCCCGAGGCGGCGAGGGGCAGGCACACCAAGAGCCAGGGGGAGGGCATGGGGAAGGGCATGGACAATGCGGCCTTTCGCGTGCGAAGGTCCGGGCTTCCAGAACACCCGGGAGGTCGTCATGGCGGAAGTGAATCGGCTCCAGAGTCTGTCCAACATCGCGGCGGTGCAAGCGACCCTCGCGCAGGCGAACGCCTACAAGGAAATGCTCGAGCGCGAGGCGGCCGCCAAGGCCGAGGCCGAGGCGCAAAACGCCGCCGAGGAGGCGCACGTGGGGTCGCAGATCGGCGCGCTCGTGGAGGCCGCCTACCTCGTCGCATCCGCGGACGGGCGTTACACGAGCACGGAGTCCGAGCAGCTCGTCGAGCGTGTCGGCGCGTTGACGGAAAACAAGTTCGCCGCGGAGCAGATCGCGGCCATGGCGGACTCCGCGAGCGGCCGCGCCTCCGAGGGCCTCGACGCGCGCGCCCAAGCCATCGCCGAGATCCTGCCCGACCCGGAGCTGCGCCGCGCGACGTTGCTGGTGGCTTCGGCCGTGGCGTATCTCGACGGCGGCGTCGGGACGAAGGAGGGCCTCGCGCTGCAGGCGCTGGCGCGCGCGTTTGGCTTCCCCATCAACGAGCTGCACAAGATCATGGGGCAGGCGCACGGGTAGGCTCTTCGTTTCGGCCCGCCTGCCCGGCGTACGAGGGGAGGTGCCGGGCTCGTCGCGCTCCTGCGTCTGCCGGACGCTCAGAGGCCGCAGCGCTCGGAGTGCGCGATTGTCGTCATCGAGCCCGCGCCCCCGGCGCCGACACGCGTGTATTGCACGACGATCGGTACGTCCGATTCGATCACGCTCGCGAAATCCGTTCCGATGGGCAAAGGCTCGGGGCCCTCGAGATCCTGCCAGCGGACGCGCCTCGTCCGCTCGGGCAGGAGGGTCAATTTGTAAGGCCCGGCCGGAATGCGGTGCTCGAAGTACACCATGATCTCCACTTGCGCTTCGTGTGTGGAGGCATTGAGCAGCCAGAGCACGTCGGTCGCCGCGTCTTCCTCGGGTCCGTCTCCCTGCTTGGCGACGTGCCCCTCCGCGATCGCCCATCGTTTGCACCCCGCCGGCTTGCTCATCCGCGTCCCCCCTCGTCCGGGCGCGTGCAGAGCGCGTGCCGCCGGGGCCGTTCCCTTCGCCTGGGCTTGCCTGTATGCTGCTCCGAGACATGAACCCGAGGTTTGTCCGCGTCGTGAACGTCGCGCTCGCCGGCTCCGTCCTCGTGGGTGGTTGTCGGGACGAAAAAGCGTCCCCGACGAAGGACGCAGAATTCGTGTCTTCCGCGACGGCGGCCGTCACGATGACGATCTCTGCGAGCGCCACGCCGCCCCCCGCGCCGCCGCCGCCCCCTCCTGCATTGCCTTCCCGCAAAGTGGCGAGCAAGGCCCTCGTGGACGGCGGCCTCCTCGGGGAGTTTTCCTTCGAGCGCGCCGCGGGCGAGGAGGGCATGGCCTGGCTCGCCGCCGAGGATGCTTGTGTCGCGGCAGGAAAACACCTCTGCACGTCCACGCAATGGCAAGCTGCCTGCGAGGCCGATCCCGCCATTGCCGCGATCGAGACCTGGACCCTCACCCCCGAACGCGACGCGGGCTTCGTCGTGCGTGGCGGCGGCGTGGGTTGCGGGCGAAAAACGGTCGCCCCTGGAGCCCAGGCGAGCCCGTTTCGGGCCGGGGCCTGCTGTTCGCCTGCACTCGCCGCGGTCGGCCGCGACATTCCGCCGGCCATGCTGCGGGCCATGGCGAAAAACGTCCTCGACCTCGAGCGAACCTTGAATACGCGCCGCGCCTCGGCGCTCGCGGGGTTCTTCGAGGAACGTGTGCGGGTTTTTCTGGGCGAAAAATCCCGCGCAGAGGCGGTCGGCATCTTCGAGCACGAGTTTGGCAAGTATGAAGATTACATGGCCGTGCACGAGCTCTGCGATTTTTCGGCCGCCGCGGACGACCTGACCTACTCCGCCGATTGCCGCAAGATCTCGCGGTTCGGCGGCAAGGTCGGGCATGTGCTCACGCGGTACGTGTTCGTCGGCGGATCGGGCAAACTACGCTCGATCACGGATCCGGCCGTCTACCGCCCCTTCGCCGAGCCTTAGCCCGCGGCCCGCGCCGCCGCCACGAAACGACGTACACGCTCGGGATCGACGGGCTCCTCGATACGCCCGCCCTCCTTGATGCTCGAGCCGACGATCACACCGTCGGCCGCGCCGAGGAACGCGGTCACGTTTTCCTCGGTCGCGCCGCTGCCAATCAGGACGGGCGAATCCCCCGCGAGCGACTTTGCCTCCCGGACCTTCGCGAGATCCGGCGCGTCCCCCGTCATTTTCCCCGAGACGATGAGCCCGTCGGCTCCTGAAAAACGTGTCCACTCGATATGCGTCGCGAGATCGATGCCCGGAAAACGCACCGAGTGTTTCTTGTCGACGTCCGCGAAGAGCTTGATGTGCTCGGCGCCGAGCTCCTTGCGCCGACGCAAGAGCTCCGCCGAGCACCCCTCGTCCCACGCGCCCGACTCCCAGACCCCCGCGCCCGCGAGCATACAAACCCGGACGAACTTCGCCCCCGCGGCGATCGCAATGCCGAGCAGGGCGACGCCGCCATTGTGCACGAGGTTGATGCCGAGCGGCAGCGGCACCGCCTGCGCCACGGCTCGCGCCACGACGGCGTGCGCGGCGATGCTCTCGGGTGCGATATGGGATCCTGCGCGGAAGGGGACGTCCCACATGTTCTCCACGATGAGCCCGTCCACGCCGCCCTCCGCGAGGGCCCGCGCGTCGCGGAGGGCGTTCTCGAGGATCACGTCCATCCCGTACCCCGCATACCCCGGCGCACTGCTGGCCACGGATGACCCGCCGCTGGTGTTGTATTTCCAGGGCCACCCGGGCATCACACGCGGATCGGCCGCGGGAC
>JANMGF010000365.1:0-10308 GCA_031374535.1 Polyangium sp. (in: bacteria) | reverse complement strand
TATCCGCGTCGGCTCGTTTCTGCTCCGCGAAAAAGAAGACCGCCTCTCCCACGTTCGTCAGCGCCCGCCCGAGCCGCCGGTCCCGCTCTTTCTCGGTGCCCCCCATGGCATCGAGCTGCTTCAGGGCCGCTTCCGGGTCCTTCCACGCCGCACGCACAATCTCGAATTCATTGGCCGCCGCCTTCTTGTCGTCGAGCTTCGCCAGCGTACGCCCGAGGAGGGTGTGGGCGAAAATCTTCTGGTCCAACGTCCCCGACCGGTCGACCTTCGTCATCCAGCGCCCGAGCCACGTCCGCGCCTCGGAAAAACTCTCCTCGTCGACGAGGAACGCCGCCATCGCCACGGCGAGCCGCGCGGCCTCCTCCGGCTGCTTCGCGCCATAAAGCTTCTCGAAGAGCTCGATGTCCTCGGCGACCTTGGCCCGATCCTTCATCCCCATCCGCAGCGTCACCGCCTCCGTGAGCGCCGCCGTCGCCTGCGCCATCGCCGGGAACTTGCGCGCGGCCGCCTCGTGATGGCTCGCCGCCTCGGCGTATTCGGCAATGGTCTGATAATTCCACGCGATGCCGAACGCCGTCTCTTTCCCGTAATCCGTGTAATCGAGCCGGTTTTTCGGATCCAGGATCATCTTCCGCGTGACGAGCGCCTTGTCGAGCCGATACGCCGCCTCGAACGCCGCTGCCGCCGCCACCAGCGCCTGGCCCGCGGCTGCGCAACCGGGCTCGTTTTTTTCGCACAGCGGCTTGCCGCTCTCGGTCCACGTCTTCAGGAACGCCTGCGCCTCGGCCTCGGGATCCGCGGACGCCGCTGCCGGCGCCGTCTCGGCCCACGCGGGCCCTGCCACGAGCAAAGGGATGGCAAGAAGGACACGCGCGCTCCACTGCTTCGGGTTCATGTGCACCTACCTCGATCGGTGGTTTGTTGTATCACGAGCGACACGCGTTTCCTCGACATGGTTCCCGCAAACACCCGACGAGGCCCTTCCCAAGGGCGCCGGGCGCGGGTGATGATGGCCCCGTTCATGGACTACGTCGCTCCGTCGAAGGTCGTCTCCACCATGCTCGACGTCGGCGCGCAGAAGGCCGCCGCGCCGCTCCGGGACCTCCTGATCCGCGGTTTCCTCGCGGGCGCCCTCCTCGGCTTCGCCACGAGCCTCGCCGTCACCACGGCCGTCCAGACCAGCGTCCCCGTCGCCGGCGCCCTCGTCTTTCCCGTCGGCTTCGTGATGATCGTCCTGCTCGGGCTCGAGCTCGTCACGGGCAACTTCGCGCTCCTGCCCATGGCGCTCCTCGACAAGCGCGCCACCCTCTGGCAGCTCATCCGGAACTTCGGCGTCGTCTTCTTCGCGAACCTCGCCGGCAGCCTTTTTTATGCGTGGCTGCTCTCGATCTCGCTCACCATGATGGGCAGCCTGCCCCCGGACGCCGTCGCGAACAAGATCATCGCCATTGCCCAGGCGAAGACCCAGTATCCCCAGTATGGCCTCGCGGGCCTCGCCGGCGTGCTCGTCCGGAGCGTGCTTTGCAACTGGCTGGTTTGTCTGGGCGTCGTCATGGCCATGACGTCGACCTCGACCGCCGGCAAGATCGCCGCCTCCTGGCTACCGATTCTCGTCTTTTTCGCGCACGGCTACGAGCATTCGGTGGTGAACATGTTCGTCATCCCGGCCGGCATGCTCCTCGGGGCGAAGGTGACGTTCTCGGACTGGTGGCTGAAGAACCAGATCCTCGTCACCGTGGGCAATTTCGTGGGCGGCTGCCTGTTCACGGGAATGGCGCTTTATTTCACGCACAAACCCAGGCCGGAGGCCGTCGTGCCCCCGCCCGAGGCCGCTCCCGAATACGCTCCCGAACCCGAGCCCGAGCCCGAGTCCGCCGCCGTCATGGATTCACTCGTCCCGGACGATCAAGCCGCAGCTGATGCGGGCTCCGGCATTGCCGGCGGGCTGCGACATGAAATCGTCGGGGTCCGCGTGGACCATGAAAGCGTGGCCGACGACGTCGGTCATCGGCGCGCCATCGCCGACGGTCCAGAGCTCCGTTCGCAGGCTGAATGACGCCTTCCCCATCGCGTCCGCCGTGACGTTGCCGATATCGCCGCGATGGAAAGGCGGCGTCCCCCACTTGCCGTGGTCCTCCCCCGTGGGGTTCCAATGCCCCATGGCGGCCATTCCGTCCATGCTACAATCTGGCATCTCGTGAATGTGCACGGCGTGTTCCCCGGGGGTCAGGTCATTCAGCGCGAGGTCGAGCTGGACCATCCCATTCTCCTCCGTGAAGACGGCCGTACCCCGGGCGGTCTGGCCCGCCGAGGGTGTGATGTCCGCAGCCGCCCGCCTCGCCTCCGTATCCGCCGGCACGCCGTTGCCGTCGCTGCCGCATCCGACGAGCGCCGCCAGGACACACGTCCCCAAGACCGCGAAAGGATGACTTTTCTTCGTCACGTTCTGCTCTCCTGTGGTTGGTTCTCCAAGCATCCTGCCTGGAAAGTTCGCGCATCATGGCGCGTCCACGGTTCTCGGCAAGCGCGCATTCATGGGCCGCATCGCTGTACGGACGGATGCGCTCGATAGCAACGGTTACTCCGTCGCGCCCGCGGGCGCCGCCGGGCGCACCTTCACGCTCTTGTAACGTGACAGCTCCACGAGGCCGGCGGGCGCGCCGCGGGGCTTCGAGACCTCGGACGCACGGCAGACGTGGACCTCCACCTTCGGCGCGCCTCGCGCTTTCGAATACCAGGCGGCCGCCGCCGCGGCGACCTCGACCACCGAACGGGGCACCTCGATCCGATCGGGGTTTCGTACGATGACGTGGCTCCCGGGTGTCCCGCCCGCGACGTGGAGCCACACGTCGTGCGGATCCGCGACGTCGAAGGTCAGGTAATCGTTGTCCTCGGCGCCCCGGCCGATGAGGACCTCGAAGCCCTCCACCTGCACCGTGCGATACGGTCGTCCCTTGCTTGCCACGCGCGGATCATGCCTCGCAAAGGCGGAAACCTCAAGAAAAGGCGCCATACCCGAGCGTACGAAGGCACGGCCGGACGACCTCGCGGAGCGCCTCCCGCCGGAGCGCGCCGAGCGTCCGCGCACCGAGAACGCCGAATTCCTCGTTTTCCACGGCGCCCTCGGCCGGATCCACGCCGTAGGCCGCCGCCGCCCGCACGAACGCCCGCTCGGCCGCCTCCCGCGCCTCGTCCCCGAATAGGGCGAGCGCCCATTGCAACGTTTTCCACGCGAGCGCCGCGTGCCGCTCCTCGTCGCTCGCGACCTCTGCGAGGACCGCACGGAGCGTTTCATCCTTCACGCGACGCGCGATTTCTTGCCCCTCGGCCGCGCCGAGCGTCTCGCCCACGCAGCCCTCCATGACGAGCGCCTCCACGAACGAGGAGACCGTCGTCTCGAGCCGCGCCGTCGCCTCGGGAAGTTTGTCCGGGCCAATCATACGCCCTCCGAGCCGGGAGGCGATGGCATACCCGAAACGCGCGTGCTCCACCTCGTCGAGCGCGGCGCGGTGGGCCTCGGCGACGAGATCCGCGGGCGCGCCGAGCGCGAGGAGCTGGAGGGCAAACCGTGAAAAACTCGCGACCGAGGCGTGCTCCAGCGCGGCCACGGCGGCGTGATGGGCCGCGAGATCCTCGCGCGCCTCGGCGGAGAGCCCGTCCATCGCGAAATCGAGCAAAACACGCCAATCATCCCGCGCGCGTGGCCTCGCGACGCGCGCCTCGCCTTCCACGAGGAGAGGACGGCCGATGACGCAGGACTGGATCGCGCATTGCCAGTTCCCCTCCCCGCTGCCCTGGCGAGCCACGCAGGCCCCTCCGCCCCTCCGCGCAGACTTGCAATCCGCGTCGCTCTTGCACGTGTCCTCCTTGGTCCGGCACACGAGGCTGACGCTCTCCGAACATCCATTGTTGTAGACCGACAACCCGCAGCTCGTGCCCGGACAATCCGCGTCCGTGTTGCACGCGGCCTGCGCGCAGACGGAGTGGGGCGCGCCCAGGGCGCCCGTTCCTTTGCACACGCACGCCATGCCGGCGCCGCACTCGTCGTCGGTCTCGCACGAATAGGTGCAGCCGCAAAAGGCGCCGATCTGCCCGACTCCGTGCGTGCACCGTCCGTGCGGTTTCGCCGTGCAATCGGCGTCCGTTTTGCAATGGAGCCTGTTCTCCGTGCCTTCACACGCGGAAAGGTCGATCGTCGCGTCGCAGGATACGCGGCTCCCGCGGTGGACGTTGCCGTTTTTCTCGGTCACCCATCCCGTCTGCATGCGCGGCGGCTCGGGCTCGTCGGGCGGCGCGGGCTCGCCTGCCGTCGCGCTCGAAGGCGGCGTGGGGATCGAGAGCACCGTGGAGCCCTCGCCCGTGCCAGTACCGGACGATCCCTGCGAAGAAGCGCTGCAAGCCGCGCCGAGGGCCGCGAGGAGGGAGAGACGTAAAGTTCGGTAATGGTCCACGAGGACGACGATACCAGACATTCACGCGAGGGGGGAGAGGGCGAATGCGTAGGCGGCCTGACGGGTTCTGGAACGCGTCGTGCAGCGACCTATCCGACGAAGGACTCCATCGACAGGGAGGGACCGATGCCGTCGAGGACTCTATGGTTTCTGGGTTCGGTTTCGGCGTTTTCATTTCTCGCGTGCAGCGAGCCGGGGGGCAGCAGCAGTCCGCCCCGGATCCCCACGTACCACGAGGACGTCGCGCCGCTCCTCGCCGAGCATTGCGTCAGTTGCCACCACACAGGCGGGATCGGACCGTTTTCCCTGGAAAACTACGAGGACGCGCGTCGCACCGCCGAGGCGATCCACATTTCCACGGCGGCGCGCAGCATGCCCCCGTTCGTCCTCGACAACAGCGGCGATTGCAACACGTACGTCGAGGGACGCTGGCTCTCCGACGCGCAAATCGAGACGCTCGGCGCCTGGTCCCGCGCTGGCGCGCCCGAGGGCACGCCGGCCGAAGGCTCGCCCCCCGCGCCGAAATCCGTCGCGAAGCTCGCCAGGGTCGACAAGACCGTCGCGATGCAAACAGAGTATACCCCGGACGCGGCGGTCTTCGACGATTACCGTTGTTTCCTCGTGGATCCCGGGCTCGCCGAGGATCTCTTCATCACGGGCTTCGACGTTCGTCCGGGCGTGGCGAACATGGTCCACCACCTGACGCTTTTTGCCGTCGATTCGAAGGACGCGGAGACCAAGGCCGAGGCGCTCGACGCCGCCGAGCCCGGGCCGGGGTATTCATGCCTGGACGACCTCCGCGTGGACGATACGCGCTGGCTCGTCGGCTGGGGCCCCGGCGGCGGGGCGCTGCAATTTCCCGAGGGAACGGGGCTCCGTATGCGCGCCGGGCGCAAGGCGATCCTGCAGATCCATTACAACCAGGAAAATGGCCTCTCCCCCGACCGCACCCAGATCGATCTCATGACGGCCCCGCGCGTTCCGAAGGAGGCCACCGTGCGGCGCATCGCGGCCACGAACCTCCACCTGCCGCCGAGGCAAAAGGCGGTCGACCAGACGGCGAACCAGGACGTGCAGCGGGACCTCACGTTGTGGGGCCTCTGGCCACACATGCACAAGCTCGGGACGGGCATGCACGTCTCCGCCTCGCACGGCGGACAGGAGAAATGTTTGGCCCGGGTGAACGACTGGGACTTCCACTGGCAGGGGTTCGCCCATTACACAACGCCGATCCGCCTCTCGCAAGGCGACGACATGCGCATCACGTGCACGTACGACACGCTCTCGCGCGACGCGGTGACGAGCTGGGGCCAGGGCACGAACGACGAGATGTGCATCGCATTTTTCTACATGACGGACGACTGACGTCCCGGACGCCGAGGGTGCGCGAGGCGGCCGCGGAACACTTGACAACACGCGAAAAAAGAGGTTTGTTTGAGGGGCAATGACTTCCTTCGCGCGACGAACCGCCCTCACCCTCGGAATCATGCTCCTCGCCGCGGCCGCGTTGCCCGCTGGGCCCGCCCTGGCGATGCTCCCGGAGCAAGCCACCGCGCCGAATGCACGTATCGAGGATGCCGACGGGAAGGCGCTGGAGATCAAGTCGCTGAAGGGAAAACCGATCGTCATCGTGTACGACGATCGGATCTCCGCGCCGAAGAGCGAATCGTTCCGGCGGGACATGGTGAAGCTCCTCAAAACCAGTCCGTTCGCGTCGAAGGTGACGCTGCTCGTCGTCGCGGACGTGAGCCCCTACGATTTCTGGCCCGCGCGCGGCACGGTGAACGACAGAGTCCGCGAGGAGACGAAGAAGCAGGGAACGACGGTCTATTGCGATTGGACCGGCGGGCTGCGCTCGTCGTACAAGCTGTCGAAGGAGATCACGAGCGTGGTGATGGTCGGCAAGAACGGGCGCGTATCGTTCGCCAAGGAGGGCGTGCCGGCGGCCGCGGACCAGAAGCGGCTCGTCGAGGCGCTCCGGGCCGAGCTCGAGGCGAGCTGATCGAAGCTCGCGTTTGATCGACGCGACTTCGGTCGCCCTGTCGCGGTAGAATGCGCCGCGATGTCCACCTCCCACGCGGCGCACCGGCCCTGGCTCCTCGGCCCGGCGCCCGATCTCCTGCTCGGATGCGGGATCGGGTATGCGTTGCTGGTCCTCGCCCTCGCCACGATCGGCGCGCCGATGGGCTCGCTCGAGGGGTGGTTGCCGCTCGTCGTGCTGGTGACCGGCGTTCCGCATTACGGGGCGACGTTGCTCCGGGTCTACGGAACGGAATCGGCACGTCGCCGGTATTTTCGATACGCGTTTCCGCTGGGTTTCCTGGTCTGGGCGGCGTTTGCCGCGTCGCTCGGCGTGCCGCGCCTCGGCACCTGGCTCATCACGTTGTATCTCACGTGGAGCCCCTGGCACTACACGGCCCAGAATTTCGGGCTCGTGATGATGTTCCTGCGCCGCGCCGGGATCTCGCCGAGCCCGGAGCTCCGGAGGCTCATCCACCTCTCGTTCGTCCTCTCGTTCGTGCTGGTCTTCGTGAACATCCACGGGGCCGCGTCCGTCAGCGGGGCCGATCCCCTCTATACGGCGACCGATTCTCATCGATTCGCGCCGCTCGGTTTTCCCTCACGGTTTGCCCAGGGAGCGCTCGTCCTCGCGGGCACGGCCTACGTCGTGGTGACGGGCCTCCTGGTCCGGAGGCTCGGGCAACTCGCCTGTTTTTCGCGGCTCGCGCCGGCCCTCGCGCTCGTCGCGAGCCAGGCGGTATGGTTTGTCCTGCCCGTGCTCGTTGGCCTTGCGCGGCCCACGCTTTACGGGCCCGGCGGCGCGACGGCGCTCGCGTTCATCTGGGTCGCCATCGCGCACAGCGTCCAGTATCTCTGGATCTCCTTCCATTACGCGCGGGCCTCGGGGAGCGTCGCCGGGACGGGAGGCGCAGCGCTCGGGTATTTTAGACAAACCGTGCTCGCGGGCTCCGCGTTATGGGTTTTTCCGGCTCTTTTGTGTGCGCCGGGGGCGCTCGGGATCCTGCCGTTCGAGTCCGGACTGGGGCTCCTCGTGGCGGCGGCGGTGAACGTGCACCACTTCCTCCTCGACGGGGCGATCTGGAAGATACGGGACGGTACCGTCGGCAATGTGCTCGTGGGACAAACGAGCGCCGCGCCGGCCCTCGCCCTGCCTGCGAAGGGCTTTCGTTCGGGGGCGGCGCGCGTGGCGTTCGTCGCGGCGGGGCTCTTGGCTGCGGGGTGCTGGATCGTTTCGGCCTGGGAGAAAGAAATGGGGCAGCGGCGCGCGGCGGCGGCCGGGGATCTCGCGCGCGTCGAGGTGGCCGCGCGGCGGCTCGCGCTCGTGGGGCGTGATGGCCCGCGGATCCACGTGACGATCGGGCGTCTTTTGGCGGAGCGTGGTGACGAGGCGGCGGCGCTCGCGGCTTATCGACGGAGCCTCGCGCTTTCCCCAACGCCGGCCGCGTGGGTGGGCATCGGCAAGCTCCACGAGGCGCGCGGCGAGCTCGTGGCTGCGCACGATGCTTACCAGGCAGCGCTTGGGATCGACTCGAAAAACGCATCGGCGCTCGACCGAATTGCCGAGGTATGGCTCGCCCGCGGGGATTTTCAGAAGGCACTCGACGCACGGTATCGAGCGGCGATCCACGCCCCCGATCGCCCGGCCCTCCGCCGGCGTTACGAGGAGCTGCTCGCGCGACTGCAAGCGCCGCCGGAGACGGGGCACATGGAAGATATCGTGGTCGATGGAACGACCGCCCCGACAGGGCAGGCGGAGACACCACGCTGATTTCGTGCGGTTCTCCTTTGACACGCGGGCGTTGACTGGCGACCATGCGGGGGAAATATGGTTGCGCGGGGTCCTGTGGGGTTCGACGCTCAGTTCCTGCGCCACTTGCGCCTCGTGATCCTCGTGGACGTCATCTTCGCGGCGTCGTACGGCTTCCTCGCAGGGGTCCTCAGGAGCTCGACATTCCTTCAATCGGCCGGTGTCGCGCTCTGCCTCCTCGTCGCGGCGATCGTTTCGCTCCGGCTCTTTCGTGCGGGCCGATCGCAGGCCTCCGTCCTTCTCGTGGGCGGCGCGCTCCTCGCGACGTGCCTTGCCATTAGCGTCCTGATACCGGCGCTCCACGCGACGCTGGAGCTTACGATCTTGATGACCGTGCTCCTCGTCATCCCGCACCTCGAGGGTCGGCCCTTGCGATGGTTCCTCGGCGCCGCCGCCCTCGCCGACGTGCTCGTGGCGGTGATCGGGCGGTGGGTTCCCAGGGCCACGGACATCCCGCCGGAGACAATGCGTTTCGTCGAGGTCGCGTCGCAGGTCGGCGTGATGGGCGTCTCGCTGGTATTGCTTTATCAATTCGTGGTCCGCCTGAAGGAAAACCTCGCGCGCGCGATTGCCACGCAGGAGGCGCTGACCGCGTCCGAGGGCGCACATCACAAGGAAAAAGCCAAGCTCGCGGCGACGCTCGACAACATCCAGGAAGCCACGACGCGGGCCGATTTGCTCCGGCGCGAAAAGACGGAGGCCGAGGTCGCGGCCAGGGCACGGAGCGAGTTCATGGCGAACATGAGCCACGAAATTCGCACGCCGATGAACGCCGTCATTGGAATGACGGGGCTCCTCCTCGATACACACCTCGATCCGCAGCAGAAGGAGTTCGTCGAAACGATCCGCGGCTCCGGCACGCACCTGCTCTCGATCATCAACGACATTCTCGATTTCTCCAAGCTCGACGCGGGTGCGCTCGGGATCGAGCATTACGCGTACGACGTGCGCGCCTGCGTGCACGAGGCCGTGGAGCTCGTGGCGCCAGACGCGGCGAGGAAGGGGATCGAGCTCTGCGCGCGTATCGAGCCGAGCGTCCCGGCGCGTATCCTCGGCGACGCGGGGCGGCTCCGGCAGGTGCTCGTGAACCTCGTCGGCAATGCGGTGAAGTTCACCCAGGCGGGCGAGGTCGTCGTGGGGATCGACGCGGAGCGGCTCGAAGGCGATCGCGTCGCGCTGCGGGTCTTCGTTCGTGATACGGGGATCGGGATCCCGGCCGAACAGATGTATCGGTTGTTCAAGCCTTTTGGCCAGGTGGACACGTCCTCGACGCGGAGCTTCGGCGGCACCGGGCTCGGGCTGGTGATCAGCAAGCAGATCATCGAGCGTATGGGCGGGACGATTGCGGTGGAGAGCGAGCCGGGCAAAGGCAGCATGTTTTCGTTCACGCTCGAAGCGCCGATCGGGCCGGCGGTGCAAGCCGCAGAGGTCCCCGGGCCCCGCCTCCGCGGTCGAAGGGTGCTCATCGTCGACGACAATGCGACGAGCCGGCAGATCCTGCGGCTCTCCGTCGAATCCTGGGGCATGTTGGCCTGGGAGGCCGAGGATGCCAAGCGTGGGCTCGTGATGATCGAGGAGCAGCCCTTCGACCTCGCCTTGATCGATGACCACATGCCCGGCATGGATGGCGTCGCGTTCGCGCGTGCAATCGCGACCTATCGGCGGCAGGCGGAGATCCCTCTCGTTTTGTTGAGCTCGCTCGGCAGGGTCTTCGATCGCGAGGACCAGGCGCTCTTCGCGGTGCGGCTCATGAAGCCCGTGCGGATGTCGCAGCTCTTCGACCAGATCCAGGCGCTCTTCGACGAAAAATCGACCGTGGAGGGGCCGCCCTCCCGTGTCCAGTCCACGCCGTCCGCGGCCGAGGCGCACCCGCTCCGCATCCTGCTCGCCGAGGACAACGTGGTAAACCAGAAGGTGGCGCAGCTCTTTTTGCAAAAACTCGGCTATCGCGCGGACGTCGTGGCGAACGGGCTGGAGGCCGTGGCGGCGGTGGAGAGGCAGGCCTACGATCTCGTGCTCATGGACGTG
>JANMGF010000349.1:0-2022 GCA_031374535.1 Polyangium sp. (in: bacteria) | reverse complement strand
CCACCGAATGATCGAGCCACGCGGCCGCTCGTTCGCAGACCACAGGGCTCGCCGGCACGATCGCCCCCGCGCCATCCTCGTCGGCGAACATGGCCTCCGCATACGCGAAGACCACACGGCGGGCCCGCGGCGACAGCCCGTGCACCGGCCAGTCGAGGCGATCGAACGCGTCGACACCCCGCGGCCGCTCCCCCGAAGCGCCTTGCGACATCGGAGCCCAGCCTAGCATTTGTTTGCAAGAGCACAGTCTCGGCACGCATCTGCGTGCGGGACAAACGCAAAACGCCCCGGGCTCGGCCGGGGCGTTCAGCGGGTGTTCGGAGTGGAACGGTCAGCCGATCAGTAGAGCGAGACGCACTGCGTGACGCAGCCCGACGCGCCGCCCCAGATCGACAGAGCGCCGGCCGGAGCGATGATGCCGTCGCACACCGTCTGCTGGACGGCGTGAGGCGGGCAGATCTCGTCCGGAACACAGACGCACTCCGGCGGCGCGAGGAGGGACGAAACGCCCCCCGGCGCCTTGACGCTGCATTCCTCATGCTCACCCGGCGGGCAGGCCGGCTCGTCGCCCGGCTCGTCGCCCGGCTCTTCCGGCTCGCATTCACACGGGGGCAGGAGGTCCGACGAATTTCCAACGACCGTCGGGCATTCGCACGGGGCGAGGAGCGATTGCGCGCTCTCCCCGAGCGTCCCCTCTTTCTGGTCGGCGCTACACCCAGCGGCGAACGCAAAGAGGGAGACCACAAAAAGCCCGGTGATCGAACGAAGCGTATGCATGGCGAGAGGCTCCTACGCGCATGTTCGCGCGTTACGAGAAAAGACCACGGGGCACACGTTCATGGCGCACAACCAGCGCAGTGATCCGTGAACCCATACCTGCGGAACCCAAAGTGGTATTCCGCGATGACTCTTCTTCTTACCAGTTTCCCGCCTGGAAGAGCAAGGACTTTCGTTGGCCAAAGCCCCCAACCGTGAATGGCGACCGCAAGAACCCGTCGCCCGGCCGTCCCCTACGTTTGCCCTTCCCAGGTCGAGCCCACGGCTGGCATCGTGGAGGGTTTCGCCGACGCCACGCGGGCCTCTTTGCATTTCTTCACGGAGGTCCTGCGGAGAGCTTCATGAAACCCACGCAAGCTCCACATCGGCCCACCCGAGAGGCCCTGGTACTCTGCCGTGGACATGGCGCTGCGTGTGCTCCTCATCGACGACGACGTTCGGCTCTTCGACCTGCTCTCGAGTTACCTCGAGCAGCACGGGTTTCACGTGGCCGGAGCCCAGGACGGACCTCGCGGGCTCGCCGCGCTCGAGGCCGGAACCTTCGACGTCGTGCTGCTCGACCTCATGATGCCCGGGATGGACGGCATCGAGGTCTGCCGGCGGATCAGGCAGAAAAACACGATCCCCGTCCTCATGTTGACGGCGCGCGGCGACGAGACGGATCGCGTGGTCGGGCTGGAGATCGGCGCCGACGATTACGTGGCCAAGCCCTTCAGCCCGCGTGAGCTGCTCGCCCGGATCAAGGCCGTGCTCCGCAGGGCTCGCCCCGAGGTCGCGGGGGAACGCATCGTCGCCGGCGATATCGTGATCGACGTGCCCGGTCGCGTCGTCACGCGGGAAGGCGAGCTCGTGGAGCTCACGGGCCTCGAGTTCGATCTGCTCTGCGCGCTCGCGCGTCGCCCAGGCCGCGTGGTCGCTCGCGACGCGATGCTCTCGGAGGCCGGTCGCGGCGACGTGACCGTCGGTGAACGAACGGTCGACGTGCACATCTCGCACCTTCGGCAAAAGCTCGGCGACGATCCCCGCTCGCCCCGCCTCATCAAGACGGTGCGCGGCGTGGGGTACGTGCTGGCGAAAGACAAGTCGTGAATCGACTGTCGTGTTACGTGCGCGCGCGGCTGCAACGCCGGCTTTTCGTGTGGTTTGGCGTCGCCATCCTCGTCTCGGGCGTGGCCTTCTCGATGGTGACGATGGTCTTCTCGGGGGGCATCGGCTGGCAACGCGAGGTGGTGCGCGCGCGGGTCT
>JANMGF010000263.1:0-3300 GCA_031374535.1 Polyangium sp. (in: bacteria) | reverse complement strand
TCCGTGAGGCCCGAGCGCGCCTCCTGGCGAAGGCGGTCCGCATCGATGATCCTCGCTGGCGGCGCTGCTTCCTGGAGAACGTCTCCGACAATGCGCGGCTCCTCGGCATCGCGGAGCAATGGGTCGGCGAGTGATGCGCGGCGCGACGTCACCCCCGCACCATCGCCGCATGCCCCTCACACAACCACAAGAACTGCCCTTCCGGCGTGTGCACCTTCCCGAGCCCGCCCCACGCTCTCCTCGGATCCAGATCGTCCAGCAGGCTCCGCACGATTCGTAAGGTCGCGCCACCCACCCGCTCCAGGCTTTCTTCCCCGTGGCGGTGGCGGAGCGACAATGAATCGTCCTCTTCCTCGATTTCCGGTAGCTTCTTCACGAGCTCCTGCATCAGCTTGATGTCGCCCGCGAACATCTTCTCGGATCCCTCTGCCACCAGACCCACGACCGGGCCGAGGAGCGGGGCCGCGCCTTTCAGGAGGAAAACGACCTTCTCCATGTAGGGAGCGATATCCCGCAGCCATTGGGGCGCGAACTTCGTCTTGTATCGCCCGCTCTCCCCCGCCAGATGCGCTTGTCCGGGCGCCTCGCACACCAGGTGCATCTCCACGCTTTGACCGAACAGCTTCTTTTTCCACGCGCCGCCTTCCCCCGGCCGCAGCACGAAGAGCGAGGGGCAATGCGTCTCCTCGCGGCGCTGTTCGATCTGGATCGCCTCGGCGAATCCCCGTTGCATGATCTCCGTCAAGGCGCGGAGCTCCGTCGTCTGCTCCTTCTGCGCCTCGCGCATTTCCTCGATCGCGCGCAGCACATCCCCCTGCGTGGTCGTGCTCAGGCCGAAGAGCATCTCGCGCACGTTCACGTCGACGAGAGCGTCGCGGCATTGCATCGTCTCCACCGGGGGCTCACGCTTCAGGCACTTCTCCAGCTGCTCGAACTTGAACTCCTCGGGACAGGGCTCTCCCTCGTGCCCCGGACAAGGCATGTACCGCGTCACCTTGAGCCCGGGGAAACGCGAGAGGGTCAGCTCCAGACCGTCTCGCAGCAGCGTGAAAAATGCGTGCGGCAGCGGGCCCCGCACCGTGAGGTTTACATGGCGCCGCTCCGGGAAGGCCTGGATCAGCGCCAGGTGCTCTTTGGATTCGTCCGCGAAAAGCGCGCCTTGGCGGTAATGGGTGCGGGTCGTGAAGCGATGCTCCCGCGCGATGAACCAGGTCGGGATCCCGGCCGGCAACGTCCCCTCGAGCTGGAAACGCATCGTGATCTCCCGTTGCCCCGGGCGGGCCAGGAGCGCGTCGAAGCGCGAGGACATCTCGGCCGGCACGTCGTGTGATAGCCTCTCCACCACGATACTCACGTCGCGGTCGTCCACCGTCCGGTACGAGAGGTCGAATTGCTCCATCAGGCGGAGCAGGTGGTCACGCAGGTAGGGCTCGACGTCCGACCAGATCTCGTTCATCTGCGCGCGGGTGAAGATGCCCCGCTGCTCGATCACCGCCTCGCATTCGAGGACGCGGCTGATGGCCTTCGTGGCCCACTGCGGATCGAGCAGGACGATGTCGTCGAGCGCGGGGTTGTCCTGAAAAAACAGGATATCGCCGAGCTCGTGTTGCCAGGTGGCCAGGATCTTGTGGCGGTCCTCCGCGACGCCGCTTTGTTTCATCGTCGCCCAGAGCTTTTGCGGCGTGATGTGGGTGTCGGCCTGGGCCCGGGCGCGGACGGCCTGGGCCGCGGCGAGCCAGGTCTTGGGCCAGCGTTCGCCCATCAGGGGGAGTTTTGCCGCCTCGGCGCGGATGGCCTGGCGGAGGGTCTCGATTCCATCGGCCGTCTTGTTGCTGACGATGTATTGGTCGACGACCTGCGGGTATCGCTGCCGGATGTCGCTGAGCGGGAGATCGGCCGAACGTTCGTCCACGTGCGTCGCGACGAGCAGAATGGGCGACGCGGGCGCGCGGGCGCGAATGGTGTCGAGCCAGTAATAGAGCCGGCCTTGCTCGTGGCCGTGGCGGGCGTTCCAGACGAGCAGGAAGAGAGAGCGATTGGTGAGAAAAAACTGGTGGGTGGCGTGGTAGATCTCCTGGCCGCCGAAGTCCCAGGCGGAGAGATCCATCGTGACGTCTTTTTCGGTCGGGTGAGGGATCTGGAGGGGGCGGACGTCGATGCCGTGGGTCGTGGCTTCGTCTTTTTGAAAGGTTTCGCCCCGCAAGGCGCGGAGGAGCGAGGTTTTGCCGACGCCGCCCTGGCCGACGACGAGCAGCTTGGAGACCCATTGCCGGGTTCCGCTTTGGGCTTGATCGCGGAGGTACGCAAGCACGGCGTCCGAGCCTTGCTCCACGATCTCCGGCGGCAGGCGCGTGAGGGGACAGCCTTCGACGCCGAGGACCAGAAGGCGAGAAAGCGCCCCCATTTCCACGGGGAGATCGTCGATCGGATTGTGGCTGAGGTTGAGGCCCTCGAGGTTGTCGAGCGCCGCGATGGCCGGCGAGACCTCACGCAACCCGTTCGCGGGAAGCTCGAGCACGACGAGGCGCCTGAGCCGACCGACCCAGGGAGGAATCTCCTCCAGCGTGATCCCGCTGAGGTGCAGGCGCGTGAGCGATTGCAGGGCTTCCAGGTCGGGCAGCGCATGGCCTGGCGCGAGCGCAACGCACCACAGCGCGCGCAGCGCTTCGAGCTCCTGGACGACCGTTATGTCCCGCAGCTCTTCACTGCCGACCCGGAGTTGCACGAGCTCGGGAAGATCCCGCAGAGTTCGGGGGAGGGCCGAGATGCGCGTGAACTCGATGTCGAGGCGCTTCAGGCTCCGCAATCTGTCGATGCCGTCGGGGAGCTTGCGGATGGGGTTGTGGCTCACGTCGAGGCGTTCCAGCCTGGTGAAACCAGTGATCTCCGGGGGAATCGTGGTCAGGCTGTTCGTGTACAGGTCCAGGCTTCGGACATGCGCGCACGCGAGGATCTCTCGCGGTAGGTCCGTGAGCCCGAGATCGCTGAGATCGAGATGCTCACCGCCCTTCCGCGCGACCTCGACACACCGCCTCCGCGCCTCCTCGAACCCCTTGCTCGCCATCGTCACCCTCTCCTGATCCAGCCCGACGGTACCGGAACACACGCCATGGAGGAAGCTTCGAGGACGTCGACGGGCTCCTGGCGGACGTCGACGGGCTCGTGGCGGACGTCGACGGGCTCCTGGCGGACGTCGACGGGCTCTCGATAGACGTCGACGGGCTCCTGGCGGACGTCGACGGGCTCTCGGCGGACGTCGACGGGCTCTCGGCGGACGTCGACGGGCTCTCGGCGGACGTC
>JANMGF010000260.1:0-5202 GCA_031374535.1 Polyangium sp. (in: bacteria) | reverse complement strand
GGAAACCGGCGACACCGAGATCATCGCGCCCAAAGGCCCTCGCTTCACAGGCAGGGTTGTCGTGCTGATCGATGCGCAGAACAGCTCGGCGACTTTCCAGTTCGCCCAGCGCATGCGCGATCTTGGCCTCGGCACCCTGTGCGGACAACCGACTGGCGGCAACCAGCGCGGCATCAACGGCGGCGCGTTCTTTTTTCTGCGGCTGCCCCGCTCGAAGATCGAGGTGGATATCCCGCTCATCGGCCGCTTTCCCGCGGAAGAAAAGCCGGACGCCGGGCTGGTGCCGGACATCCTGATCGAGCCGCGCGTGGACGATATCACGCGCGGCGTCGACCACGCTCGCCAAAGTGAGGGATCTCGCGGCGCGCCCCGCCTCCGTGCCGTAAGCGCCTCGCTCCCGCACGAATCGTCTTGACGCTCGGGCCAGTTCAATGGGATGGCTCGAGGATTGAGCCATGGACCGGCCCGGATCCGCACTGCCCGTCGCTGCCTCCGCTCCCGGTGCCGGGTCGATCGTCGTGGAGCGCGTCGCCTCTGCGTCCACGATCGTCCGTGCGCGCGCGTCGGCGCCGCTCAAGATCCTCGTCCCGCGCCCGCGTGGCACGTCTGTGTGGGCTTATGCGGCGACCTTTGGCGGCGGCCTGCTCGCGGGCGATACCATCGACCTGGACGTTCGCGTCGGCCCCGACGCGGCGGCGCTGCTGGCCACGCAGTCCTCGACCAAAATATACAAGAGCGAAAACGGCGTTACGGCGCGCCAAACCTTGTCGGCCGCGGTCGGCGACGGCGCCCTCCTCGCCTTGCTCCCGGATCCGGTTTGTCCTTTTGCGGGTGCGGTGTACGAGCAGCGCCAGCATGTCGAGCTCGCCCCCGGTGCTTCCCTCGTCCTCGTCGATGCCCTGACGTCGGGCCGCGTGGCGCGCGGTGAGCGTTATCGTTTCGCCTCGTACCGGACCGTCACCGAGATTGCCGTGGATGGCCGCCTCGTGGTGCTCGACGCGCTCACGCTCCAGGATACGCCCGAATCCTCGGTCGCCGATCGCATGGGGCGCTTCGACGCCTTCACGACGGCCATCCTGCTCGGCCCCCTGATCGAGAAACACGCGGCCGCCCTCGTCGAAGATATCGCGCAAATGCCCGTCCGCGACCCGGGTCCTGCTCGAAAGCCGCTGCTCGTGACCGCGAGCCCAATCGCCGGCGGGGGCGCCGTGCTCCGCGTGGCGGGCGAGGAGCCTGAAGCCGTCGCTGCGTTCCTCCGCACTTCGCTCGCTTTCCTCCCCGCGCTCCTCGGCGACGACCCGTGGGCAAGAAAATGGTAACGAACGACGAACGCTCTTGACGCGTCGCGTTAGCATGGTATATCGGGGAGCGGGTGCCCACCGCGGGCTTCCAGTAAATCATGCACCTCTCTCCACGCGAGATCGATAAGCTCCTCCTTCATCAGGCCGGCGTCCTCGCCCAGAAGCGGCTCGCCCGCGGCGTACGCCTCAACGTGCCCGAGAGCGTCGCGCTCATTGCCACGCAGCTCCTCGAGTTCATTCGTGATGGCAGGAGCGTCTCCGATCTCATGGACCTCGGGCGAAGGCTGCTCGGGCGCAATCAGGTCATGGCTGGCGTGCCGGAGCTCGTCGCCGAGGTGCAGGTCGAGGGGACGTTCCCGGACGGCACCAAGCTCGTCACGGTGCACCACCCCATTGCCGCCGCGCACGGCGATTTGCAGCTCGCCCTTTACGGAAGTTTCTTGCCGGTGCCCGATCTCTCGCTGTTCCCCGCGAAGCCCGAGGGGCCCACGCCCGGCGAGATCATGCCCGCACAGGGGACGCTCGTGCTCAACGAGGGGCGCTCGGCGATTTCGCTCCGGGTTACGAACATGTCCGATCGCCCGATCCAGGTCGGCAGCCACTACCATTTCATCGAAACGAACCCCTACCTGCGTTTCGACCGCGAGAAGGCGTACGGACGGCGCCTCGACATTCCCGCCGGCGCGGCCGTGCGCTTCGAACCGGGCGAGCCGAAGACCGTCGCGCTCGTGGAGATCGCCGGCGAACGGGTGATCCGAGGCGGAAATGCCCTCGCCGACGGCCCCGTGAGCCCGGAGGGGCTCGCCCGCGCCATGGAGCGCGTCCGCGCGCTCGGATTCGCCCACGAGACCGAAACCTGATCGTTCGATTGGATCCCGCCCGAGGACGCCATGCCCCGCACCATCGACCGCCGCACCTATGCCGAGATCTACGGCCCGACCACCTCCGACCGGGTCCGGCTGGGCGACACCGATCTGATCATCGAGATTGAAAAAGATTTCACCGTCTACGGGGACGAATGCAAATTCGGCGGCGGCAAGGTGCTGCGCGACGGGATGGGCCAGCGCGCCGGCGCCTCCCAGCGCGACGCGCTCGATTGCGTGATCACGAACGTGGTCATCGTCGATTGGACGGGCATTTACAAGGCCGACATCGGCATCAAGGACGGGCAGATCGCCGGGATCGGCAAGGCCGGGAACCCCGACGTCATGGCCAGGGTTTCACCGGGAATGGTGATCGGCCCGACGACCGAAGCCATCGCGGGCGAAGGGCTCATCGTGACAGCCGGCGGCGTGGACGCGCACATTCATTTCATTTGCCCGCAGCAATGCGACGAGGCCATCGCGTCCGGCATCACGACGATGATCGGCGGCGGCACCGGGCCGGCGACGGGGACCAACGCGACGACCTGCACCCCGGGCGCCCATCATATCCGCATGATGCTCGAGGCGACCGACGGACTGCCGCTCAATTTCGGGTTCACCGGAAAAGGGAATTCCTCCAAGCCCGAGGGCCTGCACGAGCAGATCGTGGCCGGCGCGCTGGGGCTCAAGCTGCACGAGGACTGGGGCACGACGCCGGCGACCATCGATTGTTGCCTCTCCGTGGCAGAGCAATACGACGTGCAGGTGACGATCCACACCGATACCCTCAATGAGAGCGCGGCGGCCGAGCACTCGATTGCGGCGTTCAAGGGACGAACGATCCACACGTATCATAGCGAGGGCGCCGGCGGCGGGCACGCGCCCGATATCCTGCGGGTCTGCGGCGAGCCCAACGTGCTCCCCTCGTCGACGAACCCGACGCGCCCCTTCACGGTGAACACGCTCGACGAGCACCTCGACATGCTCATGGTCTGCCACCACCTCGACCGGAGCATCCCCGAGGACGTTGCATTCGCGGAGTCGCGTATTCGTGGCGAGACGATCGCAGCGGAGGATATCCTGCATGATATGGGCGCGATCTCGATCGTGTCCTCCGACTCGCAGGCCATGGGCCGGGTGGGCGAGACAATCACGCGGACCTGGCAGACGGCCGACAAGATGCGCAAACAGCGCGGGCGGCTCCCCGAGGAGCGCGGCGAAAGCGATAACCTGCGCGTGCGCCGGTATGTCGCGAAATACACCATCAACCCGGCCATCGCGCACGGGATGGGGCACGTCCTTGGATCGGTCGAGGTCGGCAAGCTCGCGGATCTGGTCCTGTGGCGGCCCGCGTTCTTTGGTGCCAAACCCGAGATTGTGATCAAGGGCGGGATCATCGCGTGGGCGCAGATGGGCGACGCGAACGCCTCGATCCCGACGCCACAACCCGTACGAATGCGGCCGATGTTCGCGAGCTTCGGCCGCGCGCCGGGACGAACCTCGATCGCATTCGTGAGCCAGGCGTCGATCGAGTCCGGTGTGGCGACCGCATACGGCCTCGGAAAACGCATCGAGGCCGTGCGTGGATGCCGCGCGCTCGGCAAGAAAGACATGCGGTTGAACGACGCCACGCCGCGGATTACCGTGGATCCGGAAACCTACGCCGTGACGGCGGACGGCGTGCGGCTCACGTGCGAGCCGGCGAAGGTCTTGCCCCTCGCGCAACGGTTTTTCCTGTTCTGATGGGCTTGGGCGCCGGCCGTGGATCGAACCCTCCTCCTCCTGCAGCTCGCCGATTCCGCCTTTCCCACGGGTGGGTTTGCCCATTCGAGCGGGCTCGAGGCAGCCATGCAGATCGGCGAGGTGACGCGCCCGTCGAGCCTCGAAGTTTTTCTGGTGCACAACCTCGAGCAAGCAAGCTCGGGTGGTTTGCCCATCGTCACGGCGGCGCATACGTCGCCCGACCGGATCGACACGCTCGACCGGCGCTACGATGCGTTTCTGACAAACCACGTGGCCAACCGCGCGAGCCGGGCGCAAGGGCGGGCGTGGCTCGCGGCGACGGCCTCGGCATTCGGCACGGCGGCGCTCCGGGAGCTCCGCGTGCGCGCCCGCGAAGAAGAGGGATTTTCCGGTCATTTGGCGCCCGTATTCGGCGCGGTCTCGGCCCTCCTCGATTTGACCCGGCTCGAGGCCCAGAGGCTCTTTCTTTTCGTCCACCTCCGCGGCCTCGTGTCGAGCGCGGTGCGCTTGAGCCTGGTCGGACCGCTGGAGGGGCAGGCGCTGCAATACCGTCTCTCGGGCACCGTGGAATCGATCCTCTCACGTCTCGCCACGCGCGGGTCCCTGGACCTCGCGACGACCGCGCCGCTCGTGGAGCTCGTTCAGGGCTACCAGGACCGGCTCTATTCACGTCTCTTTTCGAGCTGATTGTTACGGACATCCACCATGCACGACCACACGCACGAACACGGGCAGGATCACGGGCACACGCACGAGCCCTGGGATGGGCCGGGGCGCTTCGACGAGCGCGATCGCCCGCACGCGCGCGGGTTCGCCGAGCGAGCATTCACTGTGGGCATTGGTGGTCCGGTGGGCAGCGGCAAGACGGCGCTCGTGCTCGCGCTCTGCCGCAGCCTGCGTGAGCGGATGAGCCTGGCGGTCGTGACGAACGATATTTTCACGCGGGAGGACGGCGAGTTCCTGATCCGGCACAATGCGCTGCCGCCCGACCGGGTCCGCGCCGTGGAGACGGGCGGTTGTCCACACGCGGCGATTCGCGAGGACATCACCGCGAACCTTCTGGCGCTCGAGGATCTCTCGTCGCGGCACCGGCCGGACATGTTGTTCATCGAGTCCGGCGGCGACAACCTGGCAGCGAATTTCAGCCGGGAGCTCGCCGATTACATCATCTACGTCATCGACGTCGCCGGCGGCGACAAGGTGCCGCGCAAGGGCGGTCCGGGGATCACGCAATCGGATCTTCTGGTCATCAACAAGACCGACCTCGCGAGCGCGGTCGGGGCCGACCTCGGCGT
>JANMGF010000184.1:0-1627 GCA_031374535.1 Polyangium sp. (in: bacteria) | reverse complement strand
TGGCATATTCGAGGTCGCCGAGGATTTCGCCGTCCTGCTCGAACAGGGTGAGCATCAGATCGAAATGAGCCGTAGGGATCTCGACGGATACGGGGGTGATGGAGAATCCGTCGAGGTGCACGGCGTCGAAGGGAGCGTTTTGCAGGGCGAACATCACCTGGAAGAGGGGCTGGCGCGAGAGATCCCGCGCCGGTGCGAGCTCTTCCACGAGCTTCTCGAAGGGCAAATCCTGGTGCGCGTAGGCATCGAGCGTGGCATCCTTGACCTTCGCGAGGAACTCGAGGAACGTCGGCCCGCGCGAGAAATCCGCGCGAAGGACCAGGGTGTTGACGAAAAACCCGACGATTCCCTCGAGCTCTCTGCGTGTGCGTCCCGCGATCGGGGAGCCGACGGCGAAGTCGTCCTGCCCGCTCAGCCGATGCAAGAGCGCCTGGAATCCCGCGAGCAGCACCATGAACAAGGTGGAGCCCGTCCTGCGCGCGAGCGCTCGGAGCGCGTCCGAGGTCCTTACCGGAATCGACACGGGGATGGTGGCGCCGCGGTGCGATGCGATGGCGGGTCTCGGCCGGTCCGTCGGCAATTCGAGCGGCGTGACGCCGGCGTGACGCTCCCTCCAGAAGGCGATCTGCTGATCGAGGACTTCACCCGAGAGCCAGTTTCGCTGCCACAGGGCATAGTCGACATAACGGATCGGGAGCGCGGGCAGCGAGACGGATCGCCCTCTGCGAAGTCCCTCGTAACAGGTGACGATTTCCTGGACGAGCACCCCCATGGACCAGCCGTCGAAGATGATGTGGTGCATGTTCGCGACGAGGATGTGCTCCTCCGGGCCGAGCCGGAGCAGGTGCGCGCGAATGAGGGGACCCTGTCGTAGATCGAAAGGACGGAAGTGCGCCTGCACGGCGATGCGCCGCGCTGTAGCCTCGGGATCCTCGGCAAGCGACAGATCCTCGACGGCGAGCGGAAACCGTCCCACGGGATGGATGCGCTGGACGGCACGCCCGTCCACGAAATCGAACGTGGTGCGCAGCGCCTCGTGGCGGCGCGAGACCTCGTCCATGGAGCGCTGGATGGCATCGACGTCGACCGTGCCCGTGAGCCGCAGCGCCAAGGGCATGTGATAAGCCGTGCCGTCCGGATCGAGCTGATACAGGAACCAGAGCCTCTGCTGCGCGAACGAGAGCGGGATGTCCCCGTCGTGCTGGGCGCGCTGGAGCGACGGCGCCACGAGCTTGCCGCGGCGAAGCTCCACCTCGATGACCTTCGCCAGCCCCCCCACGGTGGGTGACTCGAAAAATGCCCTGAGCGGCAGGTTCACGCCGACGGCCGCCCGGATACGCGAGACGAGCTGCGTGGCGAGGAGCGAATGGCCGCCGAGCGCGAAGAAGCTGTCGTGCAGCTCTACCCGTGGAACCTGGAGGACCTCGCCGAATGCATTGGCGACCAGCTGCTCGACAGGCGTGCGCTGCTGCGGGTCATCCGCCTGATTCTTGAACGAATGCTCAGGCGTGAGGGCGGGCAGCGCATGCCGATCGACCCTGCCTTTCGGGGTGTGCGCATCCAGGAAAACATAATCCGTCGGGAGCATGGCGTCGGGGAGACGTCGCGCGAGGAAAACGCGCAGATC
>JANMGF010000851.1:0-2895 GCA_031374535.1 Polyangium sp. (in: bacteria) | reverse complement strand
CGATCGCGCCGATGCCGGGGGATTTGTTGTTCGAGGATCCGGTCGTGCCGGCGGCGTCGATGGCGGCGCCTTTGAGCTCGCGAGGCCGGGGATCGAGCGCCTGGGGCAGCGGGGCGAGCCCAATTCGTTCGATCGGGCTCGCGCCTTCGCCGGAGAGCCGTGTAGCGCCGCCGCGCGGGCCCGAGACGGCCCGGCAGGGGACACCCGGGGTCAGCGCCATGGGGCGTGGAGGAGAGGCCGAGGAGAGGCCGCCCGCGACGCGACGCGCAGGGGGCAAAGGAGCGCTCGGAGCGCCGGGTCGGCTCGCGGCGGACGAGGGGGAAGAGAGCGCGCCGCCGACCACGGCGTCGGGGCGAGCGCCGGTCGCGACGACGCAGGTTTCGTTGCCCGTGAATGCGGAGACGTCGGCCGCGGCGCCTTCAGACGCGCCCGAGCCGCTGCAGGTCGCCACGATCACGCAGCGCACCGAGCGCAAGGTCGTGCCGTTGCTGGAGCCCGAGGCCACGCCCGCGGAGGCGGAGGCGGAGGCGCCCGAGGCCGCAACGGAGGCGAAAGCGGAGGCCGAGCCGGCGCGGGACGAGGTCGCGCTCGCGAGCACGGCGAACACAAACGAGGCGGAGGGCGAGGCAACGCTTCCCCCCGCGGATGCTTTTGCTGCCGAGCAGGAGTCGCCTGCGGAGACGGAGGCCATCGGCGAAGGCGCGGCGCCCTTCACGCAAGGGGCCGAAGACGCGGGGGAAGGCGAGCTGCCGCTGGAGGACACGGCCGAGGCGGAGATGGCGCGGAGCAGCGAGCCGCCTCTGTCGAGTGATGTGATCCCGATGGGTTTGTCGCCCGAGCAACGCGCGCGTCGGGCGCGTTTGATGAAGGTCGTCGGCGGGGTGCTGGCGGTGCTCGTGTCGCTCGTGGTGATCGGCGTGGTCAAGCAGAGTTTGTCCGGCCGCCCCGAAACGAAGACGACGGCGGCCACCACGCCCGTGCCGACGACGCCTGCGCCGACGGCGACCCCGCCGAAAGCCGTCGAACCCGCGGCGACACAAGCACCCGCGCCCGCGCCGACGCCCACGCCGACGGCGGAGCCCACGGCGAGCGCTTCGTCGGCGCCGACTTCGCAGCCCGCGTCCACGGGCAAACCTTCGGGCGGTGGTGACGCGACGCCTCCGCCTGCGCCGGAGCCGCCTCCCGCAGCGGCCGACGACGCGGGCCCGCTTCCGGTCCGGATCCAGAAGGCCATGGAGGCCGGCAACATGGGCAAGGCGCGGCAGCTCGCGAAGCAATACACGCAGCAGTCGCCGGGCAGCGCCGAGGCGTGGTACCTGCTCGGCGCGGCAGGCGGCGGCGCGTCCGCGTTCCGCAAGTGCGCCGAGATCGCGAGCCCCGAGTCGGCCCGCGGCGTCGAGTGCCGCTCGCTCGCAGGGATGTGATCAGCCGTCGTTCCTCGGTCCGCGGTCGATCCGCGGGTCGAGGAAAGGCGCGATGAGATCCACGAGCAACGTCGAGAGCACGACGGCCGTGGAGGCCACGAGCACCGTCGCGACGATGACCGGGCCGTCGCGGTTCAGGAGCGACTCGACGGCCATCTGTCCCATGCCGGGCCAGCGGAAGAGTTTTTCGGTGACGACGGCGCCGCCGACGAGCGCGCCGAGATCGAGCGCCGCGAGCGTGGTGATCGGGACGAGCGCCGTACGCAAGCCATGCACGACGAGGGCCCGCGCGCCCGAGGCACCCTTCGCGAGCGCGGTGCGCACGTGATCCTGCGCGAGCGCGGCGCCGAGCTCGGCGCGAACGAGGCGCGCGTAGAGGGCGCTCCCGTAAAAACCGAGCGTGAGCGCGGGGAGCACGAGGGAGAGGAGATGTTCGCCCAGGGTTTTTCCGGGGCCGTCGTAGGGGAGCAGGCCGAGGCGATGCGCGAGCACGTACTGGAGCGCGAGCCCCGTGAGGAACGTGGGCGCGCTGATGCCGAGGAGCGAGAGGCTCGCGCCGAGCTCGTCCCAGCGGCTCCCGCGGCGCGCGGCCGTGGTGACGCCGAGGCCGAGGCCCACGGCGAGCTGCACGAGGAGCGCGGCGAACGCGAGCTCGAGGGTCTTCGGGAGCTTCGCGGCGACGAGGTCCACGACGGGCCGCCGGTAATGAAAGCTGTGCCCGAGATCGAGGTGCACGGGGCCGATCGACGCGCAGCTCCGGTGCTCGGGGGCTTTTCGAGCCAGGTCGGTGGGGCCCGCGCCGGGGTGCACGAGGCGGAGCAAGAAGCGCGCGTATTGCACGCGGAGAGGGCCGCCGTGTCCGTAGACCTCGCGCGCGCGAGCGACGTCTTGCGTCGAGGCTTGAGGGCCCACGATCAAACGCACCGGATCGCCGGGGAGCACGTGCACGAGGAAAAACGAGATCATCGTCACGCCGAGGACGACGACGAACGCCCAGCCGATGCGCCGCGCCAAACGCGCGAGGATCACGGCCATGGTCGTCGTCTCCAGGCGAAAGGAAGGAGCACGGACGCGGGGCCGAGCTCTTGACGGGCGCGTGTTTCGGCGAGGGCGACCGTGTCGATCCACGCGTCGCGGAAGCGCTGCGGGACGACGGGGTGCGGCGCGTATCCACGCACGTAGGGCTGCCAGATCTCGAAGACGCGGGGGGAGTACGTCGGCGCCCACGGGGCCTCGTCGCGGACGATCTCCTCGGCGCGCGTGAAGAGGCGGCGCCGCGCCTCGGGATCACGCTCGCTCGACGCGGACAGGAGCACACGATCGAGCTCCTCGTGCGCGAAGAAGGCGTAGTTCTGCGAGTGCTGGTCGTCGATCGCGCGGGAAGAGAGCGTGGGCTCGAAGAAGTTCGAAGGGTAGGGGAAGTCGGGCTTCCAGGCAGCCCAGCCCATCGGGGTGGTGCGGCGGCGCGAGG
>JANMGF010000849.1:0-1917 GCA_031374535.1 Polyangium sp. (in: bacteria) | reverse complement strand
TCGCCGTCGGGCTTCTTGTCGCCGTCGGGCTTCGTGTCGCCGGGCTTCACGTCGCCCGTGCCGGTGTCGCCGGGCTTCACGTCGCCGGGCTTCACGTCGCCGGGCTTCACGTCGCCGGGCTTCACGTCGCCGGGCTTCACGTCGCCTTCGGTCGTCTTCGGCGTCTCGGTCGTCTTGTTCTGCTCCGCCCGCTGCAGCGCGAGTTTCTCCTCGAGCTGCTTCAGGATCTGCGCGGCCTCTACGCGGTCCTGAGGGTCGGACGCGACGTACTGCTTGTACGCGTTGATGGCTTTCTCGAGGTTGCCGGCCTCGGCGTGCGCGCGCGCGATGTTGAAGAGAACGTTCGGGTGCGGAAGAATTTCCTGGGCGAGCTCGAGCTCCTTGAGCCCCTCGTCGTACTTGCCCTTGCTGATGAGCTCCATGCCCGCCCTGAAGTGCCGCCTCGCCTCGGTGCGAGCGTCGGCCATCGCGGGGCCCGACGTGATGGCGGCAGCGAAGGCGAGGGCGAGGGCGACGAGCGCGCGTACACGCGAGCGTCGCGGCTTCGGGGCAGAGGGCGCGTCACGGTGTGCGGAAGAAGGCTCGGACGACATGGCGGTTCCTCGGGGGCAAACCGCACTCTACACGAGCATGCATCGTGTCTCATCGCCATTTCGGCGAGCGCGATGCGCGTCAGTAAGGGTCGCCTTTGTAGGGATCCGGCTTGTAGTTCGGATCCTTGTTGCCGCCGGCCTTCGTGGTCACGGGCTGGGTGCGCACGGGGCCCGTCGCCAGGTCGAGCGTGACCTTCACCTTCTCCTCGACGACCGTCACCTTGATGGTCTTCGTGTGGTAGCCCTTCTTCGACAGCGCGAGGCTGTGCACCACGTCGGCCGCAGCCGCGGCGCCGCGGAACGTCACGTCGCAGGGCGTACCGCCGCAGAGCGTCTCGCCGCCCTCCATGACGCTCGCGCCGGAGGGATCACTCTCGATGTGCACGACACGATCGCCGGGGCGCGCGGGTGCTTGCGGCGCGGTCTGGGTGATCGCGGGGGGCGGCGTCGTGGCGGGGGTCGCGCTCGAGGCCGTCGTCTCACCGGCGCCGCGCGTCTGCGTGAGCGTGATGATGATGCCGACGAACCCGAGGACGAGCACGCCGGTGATCAGCATGAAGCGCCGTTTGCCGCTGTGACCCGAGAACGCGTCGGGGTCGGGCACGGCCATCTGCTGCGAGGCCGCGAGCGGATCGGGGAGCGTGCTCGGGCTGCTGAAGCCGAGCGCCGCGGGCCGCGCGCCCGAGAGCGAGAGCGACGCCGAGGGGCCGCTGTCGCCGGGCGGAGCTCCGGACGGTCGGCGCATGGGGCCCGAGAGCCCGGTGGTGTCGCCGGGCGGCATGCTGTCGAGCGACGCGGGTCGCGAGCGGTTGAACGCGCCCGACTGCGCGTAGGGCTGGTACGGCCCGGTCAACATGTCCTCGGCCCCGCCACACCGCTTCAGCGCGACGAGCAGCTCGTCCATGCTGGCGAAACGCCGCTGCGGATCCTTCTCGAGGCAGCGGAGGACGATCCCCTCCATCTCCTCGGAGATCGCGATGTTCGGGTTGTAGTGGGTCATCGGCGGCGGCATGTCGTTCACGTGCGCCATGAGCGTGCCGACGCCGGGGCCTTTGTCGAAGGGCACCTTCCCGCTCACCATCTCGTACAGCATGACGCCGAGCGAGTAGATGTCGGTGCGCGCCGAGACCTCCGCGCCCACGATCTGCTCGGGCGCCATGTACTTCGGCGAGCCCATGAAGAGTCCCGTCTGCGTGAGCTGCTCTTCGGGTCGCTCGTTGACGTGCTTCACGAGACCGAAGTCGAGGATCTTCACGAAATCTTCGTCATCGCCGTGGCGCATGAGGAAGATGTTCGCGGGCTTGAGATCGCGGTGGATGACGCC
>JANMGF010000114.1:0-3890 GCA_031374535.1 Polyangium sp. (in: bacteria) | reverse complement strand
CGCGTTGCGCCTCGGCGATGGCCACGGCCTTCTCGGCCTGGGCCCGCACGTCGCGATCGGGCGGCGCGAAGGGCGCGAGCCGCAGGAGGACTTGCCCGCGTTTGACGGCCGCGCCGGCCTTCGGCACGCCGTCGCCCTCCGCGGAGACCGTCGCGGAGAACGGCGCCACGAGCAACACGGACCCGCCCGTCGGGACCACGACCTCGCCGGCGACCGTGATCGTCTGGGGCAACGCGCGCTCCTCGACCGGAGACAGCTCGATGCCGAGCCGCGTCGCGGCCTCGGGCAGGAGCGTCACGGTCGCGAGGTCCGTCTCGGCGGCGCGCGGCGTGGCCTTGGCTGGGGGCTGCGTGGAGGACGTCGGGCTCCCGCGCCGACCGCAGGAAGACAGGAGCACGAGGGCTCCGAGGAGCACGATGTTCCAGCGTCGATCAGCGCGTTTCATGGTTCATCCCCACGTGGCGGTCGAGGTTCGCGCGGCCGCGGCGCACCTCGGCTTCGAGATCGATCAAACGAAGGCGCGCGTCCCGGAGCCGCCGCGTCGCTTCGAGCACGGCGAGGTAAGGCTCGGCGCCGGCCTCGAAGGCGCGGAAGGTGACGCCCGCGGCCTTCTCCAGGAGCGGGAGCACGCGTTCGCGGAAGCGGCGCAGCGACGCGAGGGCCTGCACGAGCTGGAGGCGCGAGACGCGGATGTCCGTCGCGACGCCCTGCCGCGCGAGCCGGTAGCGGAGCGCCGCCGTGGAGAGCTCGGTCTCGGCGCGGCCGATGCCGCCGGGGTTCCAGTTGAAGATCGGCAGATCGATCTGCACGCCGGGCAGGGGCAGGAGCGGCGGGCCGCCCTGGGGGCCGATCGGTTTGAGGTCGAACCTTCCCAGCAAGGTGAAGATCCGGGACTTCTCCCAGCCGAGGCGCTCGCCCGCTGCCTCGACGGCGATCTCCGCGGCGCGCACGTCGGGCCGCGCGGCGAGGGCGAGCTCGACGAGGGCCGAATCGGCGGGCGGCGCGCTCTCGTCGAGCGGAGAAGCGCGGGTGCCGAGGTTCTGCCCGAGGGCTCCATCGGCGAGGCCCACGACGAGCCGGAGGCGCTCGGCCGAAAGCGCGAGCTCCGTGACGGCCCGCTCGTTCTGGTCCTCGGCGTCGGTCGCGTCGGCCTCGGCCGCGGCCGCCTCGAACGCGGGCGCGTCTCCGGCCTGGTACCGCGCGCGCGCGACCTTGGCGACGTTCTGCCACGTCTGGAGGAGGTCCTGCCGCGCGGCGGCGCGGGCCTTGGCCGCCTCGACCTCGATCCAGGCGAGCCGCGCGTCGCGGACGAGGTCGAGCCCGCGCTGGAGGAGCCCGCGCGCGGACCGCTCGACGTCGAGCTTGGCGGCTTTCACCCGGAAGGGGCGCTGGACGAGCGCTGCGATCGGGGCGAGGACGCTCAGCTCGAGTTGCCGCGGCCCGATCGGAAACAGGAGGGAAAAGGTGGGGTTTGGCAGCGCCCCTGCTTCGGCGAGATCCGCCCGCGACGCGCCGAGCTGCGCGAGCTCCGCGCCGAACGCGGGGCTGTTCCAGAGCGCGACGGCGACCGCGTCCTGCTCGCCGAGCGCGGAGGCATCACGGATCCCGGGCGGGAGCGAGGGCGCCTGCGTCGGATCTCCGAGCGCGTGGCCCGTTTCCCGCTCGAGCGCGTGGCCCACCCAGGCGCGGTCGTGAGGCGACGTCGCCGCGCAGCCGAGGAGCGCGCTGCCAAGCCAAACCAAGCAGGCGACCGACAGACGAGACATGGGCGCGAGGAAACCACGCCTGCCTGAACGCAACCTGAACGACCCGGACGCGCCTTCGTCCCGTCCGAGGCGCGCGTGCTACGAGAGCCGGGGATGCGGGTGCTGATCGTCGATGACCACGCCGAGGTGCGCGACCTGCTCCTGCGTTGCCTGCGCGGCGAGGGGCACGAGGTCGCGACGGCCGCGACGGCGGGCGAGGCGCGGGGCCGGATCGTAGCCTCCGCGGTGGACGTCATCGTGCTCGACGTCGCGCTCCCCGACGGCTCGGGGATCGACCTTTGCCGGGAGTTACGCCAGGCCGGCACGGCGACGCCGGTGCTCCTCCTGACGGCGCACGCGTCGGTGGCCGAGCGTGTCGCGGGGCTCGACGCGGGGGCCGACGACTTCCTCGGCAAGCCCTTCGCCATCTCCGAGCTCCGGGCGCGCGTGCGAGCCCTCGGGCGTCGCGGGCCCGCGCTCCGGCCCCTCTCCGTGCGTTGCGGCGAGGCGCGGCTCGACTTCCTTTCGCGGCGCGCGGAGCGAGCGAGCACCGAGGTCCCGCTCACGGCGCGCGAGTGGTCGCTCCTCGAGCTGCTCGCCGCGCGGTCCGGGCGGTTCGTCTCGCGCGCGGAGATCCTGGAGCTTGTCTGGGGCGGCGAGGCGGACGCGACGGCGAGCCTCGAGGTCCTCGTCGCGCGGATCCGGCGCAAGCTCGGCGAGGGCGTGGTGCGGACGATGCGGGGGCATGGATATGCGCTCGCGGTCGAGTGACCGGCGCTCGGGCACGCTGGTCGGGCGCGTGGCGATCGTGGCGGCGCTCTCCGCCGTGGGAGGCGGGCTGCTCGCGGCTGCCAGCGCGGTCGCGCTCGCCGAGGCCGCGGTCGTGCGGGCCGACGATCGACGCCTGCGCGACGAGGCGCTGGAGATGCTCGCCGAGGTGAAGACGCACGCCACGGAGGGCGCGCTCGCGCGGCTCATCGAGGAGGAGCGGCAGAAGCTCGCGCCGGCGGGGCTGCGGCTCGCGGTGCGTCGTGACGGCGTGCACGTCGGCGGTGACGCGAGCCTCCCTTTGCGGGGCGAAGGGTGCAGGACGGAGCGGGAGGCCGTCGAGATACGTCTCTGCGTCGCCACGAGCGGGCCCTTTGCGACCGTAATCGCGGCGAACGAGGTGCCGAGCCTCGGCGGGCCGGCGATGGGCACGATCGCGCTGGCGGCGGTGGTGGTCGCGGCGCTCATTGGCGCTCTCACGAGCCGCAGGCTTGCCCGATGGGCCGTGGGTCCGCTCGCGCGACTCGAAGCGCGGCTCGGCGCGGCGCCCATGGACGAGGCCATCGACCTTGGCGTGAACGAGGGGGTGCGCGAGATCGACGCCCTCCGAACGACCCTCCGCGCCCTGCTCGACCGTCGCGCCGAGGCGTTACGCGCGGCCCGCCTTTTCGCGGCCGGCGCCGCCCATGAGCTTCGTACCCCGCTGACGACCCTCTCCGGGGAGCTCGAGCTGCTCACGGAGGAGCCGTTGCCGACGCCCGTGCATGATCGGATCGCAGGTCTCCGCGTGACCACCGCGCGTATCGCCGCGCTCGTGGAGCGCTTGCTCATGCTCGCTCGCGTCGGGGCTGCGGAGGCGATGCGAAAGGACGCCGTGGAGCTCGGTGATCTCCTGGAGGAGCTCCAGCAGCGCCTCCCGGCCGTCGCGGCCGCGCGGCTCTCGTGGGTGAAACGCGCGCCTGCGATCGTGCGGGGCGACGAGGCGCTCCTCGCCGTGCTTTGCGAGAACGTGGTGAGTAATGCCCTTCTTCACGGGGGCCGCGGCGCGCCCGTGCGGGTGGTGCTGGACGAGCGCGAGGGTGACGTCGTGCTCGACGTGATCGACGAGGGCCCTGGCGTGCCGGCGAGCGAGCGGGCGCGCCTCTTCGAGCCCTTTCAGAGGGGAATCGCCGTCGGTCCTGGCGCGGGCCTCGGGCTCGCGCTGGTGTCGCAGATTGCCCGGGCCCACGGCGGGGAGGCAGCCTTCCTGGACACGGAGCGCGGCGCGCACCTCCGCGTACGCCTACCGCGGTGGACGCCGAGCCAGGGTCTCGGGCATCTTCGTCGAGAAGCCTGAACCGAAGCCCTGCATCGCCCGCCGCATTGGCCCCGCCCCCG
>JANMGF010000101.1:0-5819 GCA_031374535.1 Polyangium sp. (in: bacteria) | reverse complement strand
TTCGCAATTCGATCGGCGTTCGGTGGACCATCCACGACGCGATCGCCATCGGCACAAGGCCTTTGAGCAGATCCAGAACGAAAACGATAAAGAAGAACTTCCGATGTCCGAGTACTCGCCCCGCGTTCGAGGCGCTCTTGCTTCGCGAGCTCGTGCTCTTTCACGGTCAGCGGGTTGTCGAACCCGGGCAGGGGCAGGTCCTTGTTTTTCGCGTAGACCGGGTGCCTGCCGTATTTGCGGTACCAATCGGCCACCGTGGCGTTCGCCTTCATCTTCTCCAGCACGTTGCGCCAGCCGACGCCCGTGTTGTAGGCGCAGAAGCTGATCTCGCCCATCTGCGTGCCGTAGGGGATGATGCACATCTCCGTGCGGCGGAAATCGTAGTTGAAGAGGTCCTGGAACCACATGCCGGCGACGAAGAGGACACGCCATTCGTACTCCTTCGCGTCCCCCTCGCCCGCGTGCGCGGCGCCGGTCTGGCTCATGAATTGCTTGATGAGCGTCTTGACGTCGAACCCGGCCGGCGCCTTCTCGGGCTTGTAATGGCGGAGGATACTCGTGAGCACCTGGGCCTTCGTCCATTTCGAGCCGCGGCCCGCGTCGAAGATCTCCCGGAAATCACGCAGGATGCCCTCCATGTCGAGGAACTCGAGCAACGGGACCATCTGCTTCGTCCGCTTGTTCACGAAAAACACGGTCCCGATGCCGCAGTTCGGGTGACAGCCGCAGTTCAGCTGGCCGAAATCCTTGTCCGGACCGTCGAGCAGGTCGACGACGTCGCCGAAAGGCGAGAGCGCCGAGAGCGGGAACCAGTCGCGGAGCGGATCCGTCACGCCGGTTTGTCGAGCCACGTCGTGCGCGAGGTGGCTCAACGTGTATCGTTGCTGTTCGCGGAGCTCGTCGGAGATGTCCTCGTCGCGTCCGGTGAAGCTCACCGGCTGGAAACTCACGACCGTGATCTTGTCGGCGTTCTCGATCGCGAACTGGAGGATCGGGCCGATCATGTCGTTGTTCACGCCATTGACGACCGTCACGACCAGGATGACGTCGATGCCCGCCGCCGACAGCTCCTCGATCGCCCGGAGCTTGACGTCGTAGAGGTTGCCGATCTTGCGATGGCTGTTCGCCTCGTTCGTGACCCCGTCGAACTGGAGGTACGCCATCCGGAGGCCCGCCTCCCGGCATTGCTTGGCGAAACCAGGCTCCTGGGCGAAGCGGAGGCCGTTCGTCGCGCATTGCACCGCGAAATAGCCCTTCTTCCGGGCATAGCGGATCGCGTCGAGGAAATGGGGCGAGAGCGTGGGCTCGCCGCCGGAGAACTGGATCGACATCTGCCGCCTCGGCCGCACCTCCACCGCGTCGTCGAGGATCTGCTGCACGTCCTCCCAGGAGAGCTCGTGCACGTAGCCGACCTGATTGGCGTCCATGAAGCATGGATCACACATCATGTTGCAGCGATTGGTCAGATCGACCGTGAGCACGGCGCCGCGGCCGTATTGGATGCTGCTCGATCCGTGCTGGTGGATCCGGTCGGGCGTCATGGCCACGTCGCGGCCTTGAAAGAGGCTCTCGATGCGCTCCAGGAACTTCGGATCGATGGAGATGACGTCGCTCACGCGTCCGTGCCGCGGGCACTCTTTTTCCATCCGGATCTGGCCGTCGCGCTCGACGATGTGGGCCTTGATCTCGCCGGGCTTGTCGGTGATGAGCTTCGTCCAGTCGGCGTCGCCGCGCAGGATCTCCGCTCGCGCCTCCTTGACACACGTGGGGCACAAGCTGTCGGTCCTCCGAGGCCAGCCGAGCGGAGGCTTCGTCCGCTCCTTGCCCCGCGGGATGGGCTGGTCGCTCCAGCGAGGCTTGAACGGCGCGGCCTCGGGGCCGAGCGCGTTGAGCTTTTGCATCACCGGCCAGACCCGGTTCGCGGAGGCCGTGACGATCTTCTCCAGGCGGCGCACGGACAACATGGGTGCTGTATTTCCTCCTCGGCCCCCCGACAGGTGACGTAACGTTAGTCCAACGTCGGCGCGGCGGACCAGCAATTTCGTGACAAGCGGGGGCACTCGGGTCGATAGTGGCGCACCGATGCGTTGTTCGTCCCGAAAAAGGCGTCGCGGAAGGATACGCGCGGAGCTGACGATCGCGGCGCTCGTGGGTGTTGCGCTTTTGCTTTCCACCGTGGAGGCGGGCGCGCAAGGCATCGCGGTGGGCGTCGCGCGGAAGTCGACCCTGGTCGAGGACGAGTACGGCGAGAGCGCGCCCCCGGGTCGAGGGACGCTGCGCGGGATTTTCGGCGTGCCCGTGGCCGAGAGGCTGCTCGTGTCGCCTGCGGTGGAGGAGCGGCTGCGAGGGGTGCGGCGGCTCGGGGCGATCGGTACGCCGGAGGCGATCGACGCGTTGACGAGCGCGTTCGAGCAGTCCTCGATCCTGACGCGGGACGGGCGCACGCGGCTCGAAGGCGTGCGGATCCTGGCAGCACACGCGGATCGGGAGGCGGTGCGGCCGCTGCTCGTCCGGGAGTTGACCGAGGGCGGGCAAGAGGGACGCGCGGGGTTCGCGTCGCACGGAGGGCTCGCGCGGGGGGCGGCGGCGCTCGCGCTCGCGAGGAGCCGAGACAAGAAGGCGACGTCGGCGCTGCTCGGCGCGGTGATGCAAGGAGGACCGGGCGGAGAGGCGGCAGCCGCGGCGCTCGTGGTGTATCCGCCCGCGTCGGTGGGGCCGCTCCTCGAGGGGCGGCGGCGGATCGAGCCTGCCCTGGCGGCGCTCCTCGGAGAGCTCGGGGACGTAAGGGCGATCCAGAGGTTACGGCTGGCGGTCGAGGACGTGGATCCGGCGTTTCGTGTGTCGGCGGCGCTGGCGCTCGCGCGGCTCGGGGACACGAGCGTGGCCACGGCGGCGCGCACGTGGGTGAAGTCCGAGGACGTGAAGCAAAAACGCGCGGGGGCCGAGGTGCTCGCGCGGCTTGGTGCGGACGGGGCGGCCGAGGCGATCGGAGCGTTGCTCGCGGCGGGCCCGACGCGCCTCGAGGGAGTGCGGCTCGCGCTCGTTTCGCCCTCGCCGCTGCTGGTGCGGCCCCTCGTGGCGGCGCTCGAATCGCTGGATGCCGACGATCGAGAGACGGCGATCGCGGCGATCGGTCGGGCAGGTGGGGCGGAGGCGGCGACGGCGTTGCTCGTGCAGCTCGGGAAGGCGGAGCACGCGACGGCCGCGGCGTTTGCGCTGGCGCGGATGCCAGGAAAAGAGGCGCGCGCGGCGCTGGAGAGGGCGCTCGGGAGCGAGTCGGCCAGGAAGGGAGCGCCGCGTCGGTTGATCACGCGGGCGTCGCTCGTGCGTGCGCTCGTGCTCGGGGATGAGCCGAAGGGACTCGGGGACGCGCTCTCCGCGATGGCGAACGAGAAGGAGCCGGCCGACCGCGCGGTGAGTGTCTTCGGTCGGGTGGCCACGGGCCGCACGAGCGTACGTGCCGCGCTCGATGCGGCTTGCCCCGAGAAACATCCCTGCGACGTCGCGCTCGTCTCCGCGGTGGCGCGTGCTTCCCTCGCGCGGGCCACGTCGGGCAAGGACGACTCGCCCGCGGAGCTCGCGCGTGTGTTCGCCCTGGCAGGGAAAACGAAGGGGGACACGCCTTCGCCGATCGACGTCGCGGCGGGCGTCGCGCTCCTCGCGGATCCGAGCGGAGCGGGCTTGCCGACGTCGGTGCTCGCGCGCTGGGCCGAAGGCGAAAGCCCGCTCGCCCCGCTCGCAGCCCGCGCGTTGCCGACCCGCGACGACGAGACGATCCGAAGGCAAATCAAACGTCTCCTCGCAGGCACGGACCCGGTGATCCGCGCGCACACGGCGCTCGGCCTCGCGCAGGATCCCGAACCCGACGCGACGTCGTTGCTCGGCGACGCGTATCGTTTCGAGGAAGATCCGTCCGTGCGTCGCGCCGTCGTGCGAGCGCTCTCCGTGCGTCGTGAGCCTCAGCGCGTCGCGACGCTCGAGCTCGCGCGTGACCTCGACCCTGACGATCAGGTCCGTGCCTTGGCCCGCGCGGCCTTGTCCGGTCGTTCGCTTTTGCCTGCGGTTTCCGTGTCTGGAGGGCCGGTCGCGTGGGTCTCGCTCGTGGCGAACGCGCCCTCGGCGCTCCCGTCGATCCAGGGTCGTGCTGCGCGTCTGCTGCGGTCCGACGGCGTGGCCGTGCCGGTCGTCGCGGACCCGGACGGTGTTTTTCTCGTGCCGGGACTGCCGAACGGACCTGCCGCGCTCACGCTTGCACCCGAGGCGATCCCGGGGGACGCTGCCTCGCCATGAGCCAAGAGACGGCTTCGATCACCAAACCTGCCGGGCCTGCGCTTGTTTCGCTCTCGTTCGAGGAGTCGACGCGGAGGCTCTCGGCCATCGTGGAGGAGCTCGAAGGCGGGGAGCTTCCCCTCGAGCGATCGCTGGAGCTCTTCGAGGAGGGCGTCCGCCTGGCGCGCGCGGCGAAGGAGCGGCTCGATCGCGCGGAGCGACGCGTGGAGGAGCTGCTCGGCATCGACGCGCAGGGCAAGCCCATCGTGCGCGAGTTCGAGAGCTGAGGGGCGCGGGCGTGCGAACGGCGGCGGCGCTCATCATCGGCAACGAGCTGCTCAGCGGCAAGATCGCGGACGCGAACGTGGTGGTGCTCGCGCGGGCGCTCCGTTCGCTCGGCGTGGTCCTCCGGCGCGTGGTGATGGTCCTCGACGAGATCGAGGTCATCGCCGAGGAGGTGCGCGTTCTCTCGGCTTCCCACGACTGGCTCTTCACGAGCGGCGGGGTCGGTCCGACGCATGACGACGTCACGATCGACGCCATCGCGCGTGCGTTCGACACCCACGTCGTGACCTCGGAGCCGATGGAGCGGCTGCTCCGCGCCTACTACGGCGAGAAGGTGACCGAGGGCCACCTGCTCATGGCGCGTATCCCGCACGGGGCGCGTCTCGCGTCGACCGCGTCGATGCCCTGGCCGACGGTGATCATGAGCAACGTGTGGATCCTCCCTGGCGTGCCGGAGATCTTCCAGGCGAAGGTCCCGCTCATCCACCAGGAGCTCGGCGCGGACGTGCCTTTCGTCTCGCACGCGGTGTTCACGACGCTCGACGAGGGGACGCTCAAGCCGATGCTCGACCGCGTGGTCTCGGAGCATCCGGACATCGAGATTGGATCGTACCCGCGGTGGAGCGGGCTCGAGTATCGGACGAAGCTGACGTTCGACGGGCTGGATGCGACGCGGGTGAGGGCGGCAAGGGATGCGTTCGCGGCGAGTTTGCCGGAAGAAGCGGTTGTGAGGGTGGAGTAGGGGGAGGTGGGGGTGGCCTTCCTTGCCTCCCCAGGTCACCTCATGTAGGATCGCCCCTCTCGAACGCTGCCATCGTCGTATGTCCCTCATCCTGCCGATCAACCTGGACGACTTGCTTCATTTTCGGGCGGTCGAGTCCAGCCGGGTCGAATTCAAGGCTTCCTGGGACGAGAAGACGACCGGATCGCAGGTTTTGAGGACGATTTGCGCATTCGCGAACGACCTGCATAACCTGAATGGTGGTTACATCGTTCTGGGCGTGGAGGAAAAGGACGGGGTTGCCGTGCTCCCTCCGAGGGGCCTTGCACCCGAGAGCCTCGACAAGCTCCAGAGCTGGATTCGTGGCAAGTGTACCGGGCTCCTGTCTCCGGAATACGTGCCAGTCCTGTCGCCGGAGATCGTCGACGGGAAACATGTGCTCGTGATCTGGGCACCTGGCGGCGAGCTGCGCCCGTAATGAACTACACCGGCAGTAAAACTTTTCTTATCTTTTTGAGGAACTGATTTTTTCGTTATTTGTGCC
>JANMGF010000072.1:0-10865 GCA_031374535.1 Polyangium sp. (in: bacteria) | reverse complement strand
CCCTTCTCGCCGAGTCGCGCGGCCGTGAGGTTCGCGTCGAGGGCGGCGAGGGTCTGACCGAAGTCGAAGGTGACGGCATGCATGGCGGAGCCACGCGTAGCACGCCCCGGCCTCGCGTGGGGGCTCAGGGGCGAAGCTTCGCCCCTCGCGCGTCAAATCCCTGAGCCGTCGCTGCCGCCCTCGTACATGCGGTTGATCTCCGAGGCGTAGTGATCGTAGACCACGCGGCGCTTCAATTTCAGGGTGGGCGTGAGCTCACCGTTCTCGATCGAGAAGGGGCGCTCGACGATGTGAAACTTCTTCACGGTCTCGACCCGAGCGAGCGTGGAATTCACATCGTCCACGGCCTTCTGTACGGCAGCCAGGACCGATGGGTCCTCCCGGAGCTTCGTGAGGTCCGTCCCAGGCGCGCTGGCGATCTCGCTCGCGGCCGCCGGATCGATGACCACGAGCGCCGTGAGGAACTTGCGCCGGTCGCCGATCACCACGGCCTCGGCGATCGGCGGGTGGTTCTTCAGGGCCGCCTCGATGTTCTTCGGCGCGATGTTCTTGCCGCCGGCCGTGATGATGATCTCCTTCTTGCGCCCCGTGATCGACAGGAAGCCGTCCTTGTCGAACGTGCCGAGGTCGCCCGAGTGCAGCCAGCCGTCGACGAGCGTCTCCGCCGTCGCCTCGGGCTCCTTGTAGTAGCCGAGGAACACGTTGGGTCCCTTCACGAGGATCTCGCCGTCCTCGGCGATCTTCACCTCGAGGCCGTCGAGCTTCGTGCCCACGGAGCCGAGCTTCGCGTTGTTGTGCCGGACGAACGTGGTCGGGCCCGTGTCCTCGCTCTGGCCGTAGACCTCGCAGACGATGATGTCGAGGCTGGCGAAGAACTCGAGGACCTCCTTGGCGATGGGCGCGGCGCCGGAGACACACGTGCGCGCGCGCGACATGCCGATCGCGGCCTTGAGTTTGTTGAAGACGAGCTTCTGCGCGAGCTTGTACTGGAGCCCGAGCACGCCCGACGGCTGCCTTCCGCGCATCTTCTCCGCGTTGGCATCCCGGGCGACGTCCATCGCCCACGCGACGAGCGCCTTCTTCGCGCCCTTCGCTTGCTTGAGTTTGCCCTGGACGCCGGCGTGAAACTTCTCCCAGATGCGCGGGACCCCGAAGAAGAGCGTCGGCTGCACCTCCTTGATGTTGTCGGGAACCTTGTCGATGCTCTCGGCGAAGTACGCCGCGCCGCCCATCGTGATGCACCCGTGGATGGTGAACATCTGCTCTGCGATGTGCGAGAGCGGCAGATACGAGAGCACGCAGTCCTCGGCCGTGCCGCCGACGAGGTTCTGCGCGGCGTCCGCGGTCCAGGCGATGTTCTGGTGCGAGAGCATCACGCCCTTCGGCGGCCCCGTCGTGCCCGAGGTATAGATGAGCGTCGCGAGGCCCTTGGGCTCGAGCGCCTCGAGCCGCGCGAAGAAGTCCGCGTCCGTGACGTCCTTGCCCTTCGCGAGGAACGCGTCGTACGTGGCGACGAGCGGGTGATCGATGTGCGGCGCGCCTCGCATCGTCACGACCTGCTTCAAATGGGGCAGCTTGGAGAGCATTTTCTCGATCTTCGCCCACTGCCCGCCGTCCTCGATGAGGACGATCTGGCTCTCGGCGTGGTCGACGATGTACGCGACCTCCTCGGCCGAGCAGGTCGTATAAATGCCGGCGGGAGCGCCGCCTGCGGCCATCGCCGCGACGTCGAAGGCGACCCACTCGGACTTGTTGAAGCCGAGGATACACACGGTGAAGCCCGGCTTCTGATCGAGCGCGATCATCGCTTTTCCGAGGCGTTTCACCTCATCGGCGAGATCGCGGTAGCTCTTCGGCCGGTACACACCGCCCGATTTGACGTGGTGGGCAGGCGCGTCGGGCCTACGTTCGGCCTGCTTGAAGAGTCGCGCGGGGATGGTGTCGTTCGGCGTCGCCATGGGACGGCGAGTGTAATCGAGCCGAACGCGGTTCGTTGCATTGGAAACGAAACGCGACCGTAGATTCAGCGGGGAGGCGAGGGCGGCTTGCCCTTCGAGGGCGCTTCGGACGAGGTCGGCGGGGCCTTCGGGAGGGGCGGCGGGGGCTCACGATCCTCGCTCGGCGGGGGCTTTTGCCGGCCTGCCGCAGCGCGCAATGCGATCCCGCGCGTCACGAGCTCGGTCGCCTCGTCCATCGACATGTCCACGCGCGCCGAGATCCGAGCGCCCTCCGAGCCGATACGCAGCCGCTCGAGGATCGGCCCGAGGCCCATCAGGCGCACGAGCATGTCGTTGGCCTGCGCGGCGCGTTTTCCGTCGAAGATCTTCGCGAGATCGCCGCACGCCGGGGCCGCGTCACACGCCACGATCCCCGACAAACCCACCCGTTCGCCGATGGTCACCGCGAGCCCGAGCCCCACGACCGACGCCGCCGGCGAGCCTTGCGCCCCGCTCAGCGCGATCTCCTCGAGCAACGTTCGTCGTTGTTCGGGCGTGAGCACCACCGTGATGCGCAGCGCGCCCGGGCCCACCTCCGCCGCGAGTTTCGTGTGATCCCCGTCGGCGCGCGCGCTCGGCACGCGACCTTCGGCGGCGTCGATCATCGAACGCAGGTAGTTGCCCGCGCCGAGCAGCACCGGGCCACCTTCACGCACGGCGATCTCGGCGCCGCTCGTGGAGAGGCTCGCGTCGCGCACGGTCCGGAAGGCGCCGATCGGGTTCACGACGGATCGTCCGCCGCGGGCCTCGATGACCTTGCTCGCGCACGACAAGAGCGCGTCCGGGTCGATCATGCCCGAGGCCACGAGCCCGAAGTCGCCATCGCCGCCCGCCGCCGGGACCGCCACGCCGAGCTCCGAGAGGCCCGCCAAGGGGTCGAAGCCGCAGACGTCGCGTACCTTGCCGAGGCCGGGGATCTCGCGCGTCTCCGAGAGCAGGGGCGCGAAGGCGTCGGAGCGACGTAGGACGCCGAGATCCGCGGTGGCCACGGCTAGCGCGCCCGCGGGGATCGCGTCGAGCGTCCCGGGCAGAGGACGCGCCATCTCGCGTTTTTGCCAGACCCAGGCGACGGCTGCGACGACCACCGCCGCGGCGGCCGCGAACACCAGCGCGTTGCGCGTGCGCGTCTGCACGGAGCGAAGCCCTACCACGTTTTTTACGAGACCGCGCGTTCACCCTGCCGCGAAGAGCGTCGCGCCTTCCGGGCTGCTTCCCGCTCCGGCGTCCACGTCGTGCGATGCAGCCAGTCGAACAGAGGCACGGTCACGTTGAAGTTCCAGCGCTTCATCAGCCGCGGCTCGTGGTGCCGGCGGTGGTGCTCGCGCAACCGCGCGACCAGGCCGAGGCGCGCGATCGGGTGCTCCTCGGGCAGGTGGTAGGCGAGGTGCAGCCACTCGTACGACAGGAAAAACACCATCGAGGTGACCACCACGAGCATGGCCACGTTCGTCCCGGCGACGTGCGTCACGGCGATCCCGAGGGGGAGCACGAGCAGCAGGAAAACGAGCACGATCGCGTAGGCCGGCATCAGGATGAGCCACCTCTCGCGCGGGCTCCGCATGGCCATGTCGCGGTCGGTGTAGATCACGTGGTGGTTCAGCTCGTGCCGCTCGTAGATCACGCCGAGCAGCGGCAAACGGCGGTGCAGGATGTCCTTGTGCGCCCGCCACTCGAAGCCGAACCCGGCGAAAAGCGTGATCGGGATGCTGAGGAGCTCGATCGGCCGGAGCGATTCGATCCGCAGGAGCGCCCCCACGAGCACGGAGAGCCCGATCAAGCTCGGGAAAGCGAGGTGGAAGGCGGGGCTGTATCGCGTGGGGATCTGCGCGACGATGGAAGCCCGCCGCTCATCGCGGATCGTGGCGGGATCACGCGTGGCCTCCATGCCCAGACGCTACGTTCTGCAAATGCAGAATGCAAGGGGTGGGCGTGAGGGCGGTGCCTACTCCGACGAGCCTGCCTGCTTGCCGCCCTTGCCGCGCTCGAAGAGGCCTCCGATGGCCTCGCCGATCCGCGGGACGACCGAGTGGATGATCACGATGCCGACCAGAAAGGCGACCAGCGCGAGCTCCCGGGGGGTGCCGAAGGCGGACATGGGTTCGAGTCTTACCACCTCGGACCGCCTCAGGGGGGACGGACGACGCGGCTTCTCGACGGCGAAGGCTTGGCCAGAAAATCTCCAAGGACGTAGGAACGAAGAAGACCCCAGGCGCACGCGTTGACAGGCCGGCGCATCGGGTCGAAGGATCACGCCGTGCCCGCGATGGAGGAAGCCCCGAACACGCCGCGACGCGACGTGATTTTGATCGCGGACGCCTCCACGGAGGGACAAACGATCGCGACGGCGCTGCGCGCACAGGGTTTTCTCGTGGCCTTCGCGCCGATCGAGCGGCTCGAGGCGCGGGTGATCGACGAGTCGCCGCGGGTCCTGCTCGTCGACATCGATCAGCCGGGCGCACGCGACGCGATCGAGCGGCTCCGCGAGTTGCCCGGGGGCGAGGATCCGGAGCTCGTTTGTCTGGGCAGCCGCATCCGGGCCGCCGAGATCGGCGCCACCTCCGCAGCCGGCCGCTCCTTCGCGCGCCCGCTCGACCTCCACGCCATCATCGCGCAGATCGCTGCGCTCGCCGACCCCGCGCCGCTCGACGACTCGATCGTCGACGACCGCGGCCCCGGCATGCGCCCCGGTGAAACCGTGCCTCCCGGGCTCCTCGACGACGGCAGCGGCGCCTTCCCCTCGGCCTTCCAGTCCGCCTTTCCCGGCGCGCCCGAGCTGGCCGAAATGGGCGTGTCGATCTTCCCGCCCGACGAAGGCGACGGGCAATCGCCCCCCACGTTGCTCCCCACGCACCCGATGCAGCTCTCGCCCGAGCTCATGGGCCTGCTCGCCACGGCCGAGCAACGCGTGCTCGCGGAGATCTCTTCGTCGAACCCGCCCGCGGCGGCCGGCGAGGAGGAGATGGATCTCGTCCTCGCCGATGAGCTCCTGGCCATCCTCGACGAGTCGATCGACGCCGACGAAGTGGAGAGCTCGCAGCCGCTCGATCCAGGCACGGGCCCGAACGCTTTGAGCCTCACGACGGGCGCGTTTGCCCTGACCGACGGCAACGTCACCGCGCCGGGCCCCTCGCTCGGGTCCCCCGGGTCCGTCGAGCCGCCGAGCGTACGCGACTTGCCGCTCGAGATGCCGCAGCAGCCTCACCCCACCGCCTGGGAGCCGCGCGCGAGCCGCCTGATCGATGAGACGGGCACGCCGATCCGGACGATGAACACGCCCCTCCGCTCGACCGAGTCCCGCCGCGCGCCCGCGCCCACGCCACCAAGGCCGCCTCCGCCCGTGATCGAGCCTCTGATCGACGTCGCGCCGCCGACGGTGTTTCCGGCCCGGAGCGCCTCCTCGTGGTCGCCTGGCCGGGGCTCCTCCGATCCGCCGCCCTCGGTGCGCCTTGCGCCCCCCGTGCCGCCGCCCCCTGCGCCCGTGCCTTCCTCCCAGGCGCCCCGCGACCCGCGAAGCAAACGCGCCACGGTCCTCGGCCCCGGGGACGCGCCGCGCGCCCTGGCCCGCGCGATCGCCAGCCGCGCGACGGGCTCGCTCGCCATCCACGAGAACGGCTCGGTGCGGCGCGTGGTGCTCCAGGACGGCGACGTGGTCACGGCCGGATCGGGCCTCGCCGACGAAACGTTGCTCTCGTTTCTTTCGGCCCGCGGCGACTTCGAGCGCGACGTCGCGCACAAGCTCGCCGGCAAGCTCCCGCCCTCGGGACGGCACGCAGGTGCAGCCCTCATCGCGTATGGTTTCCTCCAGCAGGACGCGCTCTGGCCCGTCCTTCGCGCGCACGCCGAGTGGATCATCGGCCGCACGATCCTCGTCGAGTCAGGCACCTTGGAGCTCGAGGCCGAGCCCCCGGGACGCCTGCGCGCCGAGCCCAACGTCTTCGGCGGCGCCACCGGGGCCGAGGTCCTCGTCGAGATCGTGCGGCGCGTGATCCCCCCGGAAATCGCGCTCGTTCGCCTCGGCGGCCCCTCCGCGCGGTTCGACGCCGGCCCACGCATATCGCTCCTCGCGGAGTGCGCCCTTCGCCCCGATGAAGCGGCCCTCGTGGGACAGGCGCCGGGCGCCACCGCGGGTGAGCTCACGCGGAGCGCGGGGATCGACGCCTCCAGCCTGCTCTATGCGCTGGTTTGTCTCGAGGTGTTGACGGCCCTCACCCCGGCCCGCCCCACCGCCGCGCAACGCGCCTCCGCCGACGATCCGCTCGACGAGGAGGCGATCCGCATGCGCGTCCGTGCCCGCCTCGCGCTCGTCGACGATGGCGACTACTTCGCGCTGCTCGGCATCACGCGCGCCGCCACGAGTTACGAGATCCGGCGCGCTTACCTGGAGCTTCGGCGGTTCTTCGAGCCCTCGCGGTTGCTCACCGCGGCCACGGCTGATCTTTCGACCGACGTGCGCCTCGTGATCGAGGTGCTCGACGAGGCGTACGAGATCTTGAAGGACGGGACGCGACGCGAGCGCTATCGGCGGGCGATCGAGGCCGGACCGCCGTCCTGATCCGCGTCGCCGCCGGGCGTCCTCGTCCGGACCGACGAGGGGGGCAGGCTCGTCAGGATATCGACGATGTGCGAGGCGAGAGAATGGGCGAGCGATAACTCGTGCTGAGCCGTGGCATGGACCCCGAACCCGCGCGTGTCGGCGAGCACCTCGGCCAGGGAATGGGCGAGCGAGAGCGCTCGCGTGAGGGGAGTGACCTCGTCCGCGTGTGTCGTGGTCGACGGCCGTTGTCCGTGGGAGATCGATAGGTCGAGCGCCATGGGCCGATGCCTCGCAGTTCGTTTTCGTGGATCGCGCGTTTCCACGAGGCATGCAAGGTCGCGGCCAGATCCTGGATTGGGCGGTACGGCGGGAAGGTCGGTCCAGCCCGGGCGCCAAGATCCACGGGGACGCGTGCATTTCGAGATGTTTGTCGGGGGAGACCGGAGGCGCGGCGCGTCAATGCTTGGGAGCGGTGAGCGCGAGCATCCACGGGTACGAAGTGCGCAGGTCGAGCACCTCGAAGTCGGGCTCGAGCAGTGCGCGAAAGGAGCGCAGTCCCCAGTGGTTGTGGTGGTCGATGTCGTTGCCGAGGCGCGTCACGTTTTTGCCGCGCAGGAGGTTCGACAGCATGAAGAACGGCTCGTGTGGCACCGACAGAAGGGCGCGACGCGGGCCGAGCTTGCGTAGCTCGGCGAGGGCGCGGCGCGGGTCGTCGAGGTGCTCCAGGACCTCGCAGCAAACGACGACGTCGGGGCGCTTCGTGAGAAAGCCGAGGTCGTAGATCGAACCCACGTGCGCCTCGACGCGCGGGAACAGGCGGCGGAGGCGCGCCACGTCCTCGGCGTTGTACTCGACGCCGACGAACGTCGTGTCCTCGAGCTTCTCGGAGAGGTACCCCGAGAGAAACCCCTCTCCGCAGCCGACCTCGAGCACCGTGCGCGCCGGCAGGGCCTCCAGGAACATGGAGTGCAACGTCCGGGCGAAGCGGCGGATGAGCGCTCGCTGCACGGGGTTTTTGCTGCGGTATTTCTGCGTTTCGAAGCGGTCGAAGTACGCGTCGGGGATCACAGGATCTCCTCGCGGATCGGCGGCTCGTCCGCGATGTTGCGTGTCTGGTTCTGGTAGGTGAGAAACTCGCCGATGAAGCCTATCGAGAAGAGCTGGATGCCCGTCACGATCATGAGCACGCCGAAGATCAGCAGCGGCCGATCGCCGATCTTGTGGCCGAGGAACCAGAGCAACGTCAGGTAGATCTCGACGGTCACGCCGATGCTCGCGAGCACGAGGCCGGCGAAGCCGAAGAGGTGCATCGGCTTCTTCTGGTACCGCGTCAGGAAAAGCACGCTGAGCAGGTCGAAGAAGCCCCGCAGGATCCGCTCGAGCCCGTACCGCGACTGGCCGTACTTGCGCGCGTGGTGCTTGATCGGGATCTCCACGACGCTGAAGCCTTGGGAGACCGCGAGCGCCGGGATGAACCGGAAGAGGTCGCCGTAGATCGGGATCGAGCGGATGACCTCGCAGCGGTACGCCTTGAAGCCGCAGTTCATGTCGTGGAGCTTCACGCCCGTCATGAAACCCACGGTGCCGTTGAAGATCCGCGAGAGCAGAAGCCGGTTCGTCGGGTCGAGGCGCTGCACCTTCCAGCCGACGACGACGTCGTTGCCCTCGTCGAGCTTGGCGAGGAAAGCCGGCAGGTCCGCGGGATCGTCTTGCAGGTCGGCGTCCATCGTGACGAAGACCGTGCCGCGCGCCTTGCGGAAGCCGGCCGAGAGCGCCGTGGCCTTGCCGAAGTTCTTGCGCAGGCGCACGCCGCGTACGTTCGGGTTCTCCGTGGAGAGGCGCTTGATCACGGACCACGAGTCGTCCGTGCTGCCGTCGTCGACGAAGATGATCTCGTACTGCTCTTTGCCGGACAGCGCCTCGTCGATGCGCCTCGCCAGCTCGGGCAGGCTCTTCGACTCGTTCAACCCGGGCACGACGAGCGAGACGCGCGGGAGGATGACCACCGCGCTCTCGGCGACCTTGCGGGTCAGCACGACGGCAGCGGGCTCGCCCGGGGAGGGCTGGGTGATGTCCACGGCGCTCACGGCGGCGGAGGATAGCAGAACGGTCCGTCCGCACGAGGACTCGAAGGGCGGGCAACGCGAGATCCGGATGCTACCCTCGCGCCCACGATGAAGCTGCTCGTGACCGGCATCGCCGGATTCATCGGCTCTCACCTCGCCGAGCGACTGCTCGATCGAGGCGACACCGTCGTCGGTCTCGACAGCTTCGATCCCTTCTACGCGCGCTCGATCAAGGAACGGAACCTCGCCCGCATCCGAGGGCGCGCCCACGTCGTCGAGGCCGACTTGCTCGACGACACAAGCGTCGCGGAGATCCTCGCCGCCACGGACTTCGATGTCGTCGTGCACCTCGCTGGCCTCGCGGGCGTGCGCCCGAGCCTCGCCGCGCCTGCCCGCTACCAGCGTGTCAACGTCGAGGGCACGACGCGCCTCGCCGAGCTCGCTCTCCAGCGTGGCGTGCGTCGTTTCGTCTTCGCCTCGAGCTCCTCGGTGTATGGAGCGAGCAAGCGGCTTCCTTTCGCCGAGGACGACCGCGCCGACGAGCCCATGAGCCCGTACGCCGCGAGCAAACGCGCCGCCGAGCTCGTCTTGCGCGCCCTCGTGCACACGCATGGCCTCGGGGTCACGGCGCTTCGTTACTTCACGGTCTACGGCCCAAGGCAACGCCCCGAGATGGCCATCCACAACTTCTGCCGCGCCATCGATCGCGGCGAGCCGATCCCGCTCTACGGCACCGGCGAAGCGAGCCGCGACTACACGTTCGTCGACGACGTGATCGAGGGGACAGCGCGCGCGATCGATCACGTCTCCGAGGGCTACAGCGTCTACAACCTCGGCGCCGGGGGCGCGCCGACCCCGTTGAACGACATCGTCGCGTTGCTCTCGGACGCGCTCGGCAAGCCTGCGAACGTCGTTCGGGGTCCCGCGATCGTGGGCGATGTCGAGCACACGAAAGCCGACATCGGGGCGGCGCGCGTGGCGCTCGGGTATACGCCGCGGACGGGCATTCGGGAGGGGATCGCGCGTTTCGTCGACTGGTACAGAGCCGAGCCTCGGCCCTGAGTCACCGCGCCTTCGACCGTGCGCCGCTCGCGCGATGATGCGAGCGTTTTCGTTTGCGGGGCACGAGCTGGGGCACCGGACCGTACGCGGCGAGGATCGCTTGCAGCGCTTCCTCCGACAGCGTGCGCGTCAGCGCGATGACCGCGTGGCGCAGGTCTTTGTCCGGGGACACGACGAGGTCGACGAGCTCCACGTCGAGCGGGCCTTCGAGCACCTCCGCGATGCGCTGGAGCGTCTCCACCGTAGGGTTCGCGAGGCCGTGTTCCAGGCTGGAGATGTGACCTTTGCGGGTGAGCGCCTCGGCCAACTCCTCCTGGGTCAGGCCGGCCGCCAGCCGGAACGTTTTCACGCGTTCGCCGATGGCGAGGAAGAGATCCTCGGGGCTGTCTCTGCGCGGCATGGTGCTCCCGTCACGTCTCGATCGACGGGCTGCTGCGTTCGCCGCGCCGCGATGGTATCGCCTCTGTCCAGGTCGTCCTTTCCATGCCGAACTCTCCTCTGTCAGGCTCCAGGATCCTCGTCACCGGCGGCGCCGGGTTCCTTGGCTCCCACGTCGTCGATGTTCTTTCCGCGCGTGGCGTGCGTGAGATCGTCGTCCCTCGTTCGGCCGAGACCGACCTGACCGACGCGCGCGCGACGCGGGCCCTCTTCGAAACGCACCGGCCCGACCTTGTCTTGCATCTCGCAGCACGTGTCGGCGGGATCGGCGCGAACCGGCGCCATCCAGGCACTTTTTTCCGGGACAACATGGCCATGGGCCTGCACGTCCTCGAGGAGGCGAGGCGGGCGGGCACGCCCAAGGTCGTGGTAGCGGGGACCATCTGTGCTTACCCTAAGTACGCTTCGGTCCCGTTCCGAGAGGAGGATCTCTGGAACGGGTATCCGGAGGAAACGAATGCGCCGTACGGCATCGCGAAGAAGGCGTTGCTCGTGATGGCGCAGGCGTACCGGAAAGAGTTCGGCTCGAAGTTTGTCGTCGTCTTCCCGGTGAACCTTTATGGCCCGCGCGACAACTTCGACCTGGAGGACTCGCACGTGATCCCTGCGATGATCCGCAAGTTCGTGGAGGCGCGGCGGTCGGGGGAGCGGACGGTCGTGCTGTGGGGCGACGGGACGCCGACGCGGGAGTTCCTCTTCGTGGAGGACGCGGCGTCTAAATGGTACCCAACATTCAAGCTAGATATAATAAGCGGATCATTTGTTAAC
>JANMGF010001684.1:0-8469 GCA_031374535.1 Polyangium sp. (in: bacteria) | reverse complement strand
CGCGACCGGCGCGATGATCGAACCTGCCTCCGGCGCGCGGCTCGTCCGCGCGAGCGCCGCGACGAGCGTGCTCTTCGCGCGGATCGCGGCGCCGCGCGTTCCTTCGACCACCAAGAAAATCTCTCGACGATCCCCGAGCCTGCGCGCCACGCGATCGAGCGCCGCCGCGGAGAGCATGGCCTGCGCGCCGAGCGATCGAAGGCGCGTGTAGACGATGGGGCCGCGCGGCAGATCGTCGCGCGCAGCATCGAAGACGGGGAGCACGCCGGCCGCGCGTGCCGTGTCGAGCACGTCCTCGGGCTCCCACATCCCGCGCGGCTCCCAGCAGCGGAGCGAGCCTTCGGTCGGGATACGCGCGAAGAGGGCGGCGATGCGCTTGCGGTTCGCCGCCGTCGGCCGGATCTCGGTCGAGGTCGGCAGCACGATGCAACGCGCCTCGAGCGTCGTCGCGACCTCGAGCGAGGTAGCGAGCGCGTCGTCGAGCTCCTTGCCGGGGACGAGCTCGGCCACGACGCGCGGCAAGATCACGCTGAACACGAACGCGGGCGGCACCGATTTGCGCCATTTCCGCAAACCCGGCCCTCCGGGCAGCGACGTGTCGACCGGGCGGATCTCCACCAGATCGAGCTGATCCTTGTACTTCTTGATGTCGCCCTGGAGGGCGTGCACGCCCACGTGGAGTCTTGCCATGGCGGGGTCTCTTTACTCGAAGTGGAACCACTGGGTGGGGTTCTCGCGCAAAAAGCTCTCCATGGCCGAGGCGATGCGCCTCGCCGCCTCGGAGAGCTCGTCCTCGCTGGGCCGGCGCGGCAGGGAGATCGGCGGGCAGCTCGTGACCTCGTAGCGCATGTAACCCATCCTCCGCGTGAACACGGGCACGACCGGCGCCCCGCTCAGAGCAGCAAGCGAGAGCGGCCCCTCGGGAATGGCGAAGGGCTCGCCGAAGAGCGTGACCTCGCGCCCGCGCATGCCCTTCGGGAGCCTGTCGATCTGCACCGCCACGACGCCCCCACGCCGGAGGTGCGAGAGCAGCGGCAACGCGTCGAGCGGGCTCGTCCCCACGTGCACGACGCGCACACCGGCCTTGTCCCGCGCGTCGTTCGTGAGCGCCTCCGCCCGCTCGTCGCGCTCGTGCGCCATCACCACGACGACGTCGGCCGTGTGCACGCTGCGAAGGATCGGCCCCGCGGCTTGCCATCCACCCGTGTGCGCCGTCGCGATGATCACGCCGCGCCCCTCGCCCACTGCGCGCACGTAGTTCTCGTCCGAAGCGCAGAGCCCAACGAGGCGCTCGGGCCGCCCGCGCCCCACGAGAAACGCCTCCGTCAAGCAGCTCGCGAAGCTCGCGAAGACCCGCGCGACGTCCACGTGCTCGGCGAGCGTGCTGCGTGGGCCGAGCGCGCGACGCAAGTTCCGCAGAACGACGCGCCGCTGCCGCCCGAGCCCGACGCCGAAGCCGATCCCGATGATCGGAGGCGCATACCGCACGAAGAGACGCGGGCCATGGGTGACCCCCGCGTCGAGCGCGCGGCGCCACAGCACCGAGTCGTACCGGCGCAAATCATCGAGCAGCTCGCCGAGGTCGGCTCCGATCCCCACGGGCACCCCATAGCGGCTCAACCGCGCGGCGCGAAGGGCGGCGCGTCGGGATCGACGATGGCGCCTTCATTGCCCTCGGATCCAGGCTCTTTCACGGCCTTCTCGGCCCGCATGAGCCCCCAGACGCCGACCGCGCGCGCCGCTCGGTCCTCGTGCGCCGCGGCCCGCTCCAGCGTGCGGCGGCAGTCCTCGGCGTGTGGCCCCTCGGGATCCCGCACGAGCTCGTTGGCCGCCACGATCGCCGCGTTCCGCGCGAGCCCTCCCCGTCGCGCGCGCCGGAGCGGCGTCCCCTGGCTCGCCTCGGAAAAACTCTCCTCGTCGAGGGACGCGAGATCCGAAAGACGCATCTCCGACCAGCGCGGCAGCGGATGGAACTGCTGCGTCCGATCCTCGGAGGGCGGCGAGGTCCGATTGTAAGGACAAACCTCCTGGCAGACGTCGCAGCCGAACAGGTGCTCGCCCATCGCCTCGCGTAGCTCCTCGGGCGGCGCGTCGTATTGCTCGATGGTGAGGTACGAGATACACCGGCGCGCATCGAGCACGAACGGCCTGGGAAACGCGCCCGTCGGGCATGCGTCGAGGCAACGCGTGCACGATCCGCAGCGCTCGTCCATCGGCACGCCCGGCGTGAGCAGGAGCGTCGTGACAACCTCGCCGAGCATGACGAAGCTGCCCTGCCCCGGGACGATCACCAGGCCGTTTTTACCGACAAACCCGATCCCCGCTCGCGCGGCCCAGGCGCGCTCCATCACGGGCTCGATGTCGCAGAGCGGGCGCGCTTCGATGCCAGGACCGAGGCCGCGGATGAAGTCGGCCAGGCGCCGTAACTTTTTGCGGAGGAAGACGTGGTAGTCCTGCCCGCGCGCGTAACGGGCGATCCCATGCGCCAGGAGCGGATCGTGCGCCTCGGCCTCGGCCGAGCGGGCGTAGCGGCGGCCGACACACACGACGCTCCGCGCGCCCTCGAGGATCGCAGGTGAATCCAGCCTCCGCCGCTCCTCGACGTATTCCTCGAGGTACCCCATCGTGCCGTGCATCCCGGCCGAGAGGAACGCGCGGTAGCGATCGTGCTCGACGTCGAGCGGCTCGTCGGCGCGCGCCACGCCCACCACGTCGAAGCCGAGCTCGAACGCCTTGTCCCGGACCTGCCGATCGACGTCGTTGGAGGTCATACGTCCCGCCTCCCGCGCGACCGGTCGCTACGCGATCACCTTACCCGAACAGCCGATCGAGCACGATCGCGCACGCCGCGCGCACGCTCAGATGATTGTAGCCCGTGTCGCGCTGCGCGTGGATCGGCGCGAGTCGAACCTCGGCCGAGGCGACGAGCTCCCCCGCGAGGCCCCACCCCGTCCCGAACGTGATCAGCACGGGTTTGTCCGTTCGCTCGAGGCGCGCGCGTGCGTCGGGGTAGCTGGTCACGGGGCCTCTCTTCGCCGACGCCGCCGTCGTCCAGAGCTCGATCCCTGCGCGCCCCATGCCCGGCGCGAGCGACTCGTACACGTCCTCGAGGCTCGGCACGACGCGCAGCACAGAGAGCGCCTCGGCCCGATCCGGGATGCGTTTCTTCCCCGATCCGTGCACCCAGTGCTCGCGGATGCGCTCGGCGAGCAGGCGCTGCGCGGCGACCGGATGCACGACGTGGAGCTCGATCACGCCGTACGTCCGCGCGCTGCGGGCCATGTCGTGCAGATCGAGGTTCGTGATCGCGGTCGTCACCGTCTCCCCTGCCCTGTCGAGCACGGGATGATGGACCAGAGCCAGAACCACCTTCGTCACGACGAACCTCGCTCTCCACGGATACGTTTCGCCCGCTCCCAGAGCTCGGGCCTTCGCGTCGCCGTGCGCTCCTCGGCCTGCCCGCGCCGCCAGGCTGCGATGGCCGCGTGATTGCCGCCTTTGAGCACCTCGGGCACCTTCATCCCCTGGAACTCCTCGGGCCGCGTGTAGTGGGGATACTCGAGCAGTCCGTCCATCATCGTGCTGTGCGACTCGTGCATCGCTGAGTCGGCGCTGCCGAGCACGCCGGGCAAGAGCCGCGCGCAGGCGTCCACGATGGCCATCGCCGCCACCTCGCCGCCCGCGAGCACGAAGTCACCGAGCGAGATCTCCTCGTCGACGAACGCGTGCACCCGATCGTCGAAGCCCTCGTAACGACCACACACGAGCGTGATCCACGGACGCGCCACGAGCTCTTCGACCTTGCGCTGATCGAGCACGCTTCCCTGGGGCGAGAGGAGCACGCGGTGCGAACGCAAAGGCTCCGCTCCCTCGTGTCCTTCGTGTCCCTCGCGCGCTTGTGCCTCGACAGCCTCGATACATGCGACCACGACGTCGACGCGCATCACCATCCCCGATCCGCCGCCGTACGGCGTGTCGTCCACGCTCCGGTGACGGCCGAGCCCGTGCTCACGCAAGCTCGCGCAATACACGTCGAGCGTGTGTCCACGCGTCGCGCGGCCGACCATCCCCGAGGACAGGAACGGCTCGAACATCTCGGGGAAGAGGGTGACGATGTCGACACGCATGCGCGCGCCTCGTCAGGAGAGGCCGTCGATCGTGACGAGCCGGACGACCGCCGCGTCCGGATCCACGGACGCAACGAAGTCGTCGAGCAGCGGGACCTCGATCTTGCTGCCGTCTTCGCGCTCGACGACGAGCACCTCGCACGTCGGGTACGAGGTCAGCCCGAGGACCCGGCCCACGACCTCGCCGGACGGGAGCTCGGCGCGCGCGCCTTCGATGTCGCACGCGTAAAACTCGCCCTCTTCGAGCGGCGGGAACTCGTCCCGCGGCACGAGCAGGACCGCCCCGTGAATCGCCTCGGCCGCGTCGCGATCGGTGACACCGGCGATCCGCGCGAGCACGGCCTTGTTCGCGTTCCGGATCGACGTGACGTTGGCCGCGCGCTCCTCGCCGTCGGGGAGTCGCAGCTTCAGCGTCGGCCGCTGGGCGAGCAGATCGGAGCCCTCCTGGTAGAGCTTGAGGCGCACCTCGCCCTGGATTCCGTGCGCGCGCGCGACCTCCGCGACGGGGACGAACCGTCGCGTGGTCAGAGGCTCGGTCGTGGCGCTTTTACGCGGGATCAATCCAGGATGTCGAGGTGGGCCCGGAGGCCCGCCTTGCTGGCGGCCGCGTTGAGAAGCGCGCGGATCGACTGCGCGGTGCGGCCATCCTTGCCGATCACTTTGCCGATGTCCTCACGCGCCACGCTGAGCTCGATACGTGGGAACCGATCCCCCGTGACCTCGCGAACGGTCACCTTTTCGGGTTGGTCCACGAGCGATCGGGCGATGAGCGCGACGAGATCCAGCAGCATCGAGGAGGACGCAGGAGACGGCGCCATGCCTCGTTACTTCGCCACCGTCGCCGCGACGACGTCCGGGCGCTTCAGCAGGAGCTCGACCGTGTGCGAGGGCTGCGCTCCCACGTCGCGCCAGTGCTTCACGCGTGCCGCATCCAGGCGGATCTCGTTGCGGCGCGGGTCGTACGTGCCCAGACGTTCGATGAACCGGCCTCCGCGAGCAGCGCGCTGGTCGGCGACGACGATACGGTAAAACGGGGTCTTCTTCGTGCCCGCCCGGGCGAGGCGGATATGAACGGCCATCGGTGAACCTCGGTCTTCTTGGAGATCCGGCAGTTTGCCGGGTGCGAGCATGACCCGCTCGCTTCGCGATCCCCCGGCGCACCACGCCAGAGGAATGGGGGGCGAAGGGTAGGCAGAAGCCCCCCACCGGTCAAGGCCGACAAGACGCAAATTCGTCCCGCCCCAAAGCGCGTTCGCCGGGGACGCCTGCCTTACCGGCCATGCCGAACGGCAAACCCGTACAAAACGGCCTTCCGGGCGACCCTCCGGGCGAAATCGAGATCGGCGTTGGTTTTCGGTTTGGGGTTGGAACGAGGGAAGAAGTGTGCGCGCGAAACAACGCGACGAAGCGCGTAGCTCCGAGATCGGCAAGATCAGCCGATCTCGAGGATGATGACGCCACGATTCGGGTCGTCGTCTTCCTCGTGAGGCTCGGGGCTCTTCGGTCCGCCGGGACGGCGCGGAGCCGGGTACCTTTCGAGCGGAAGCTCCAGGCGCGGGCGGTTCTCCTCACGCTGCAGGCGCTCCCTCTCTTCCCGTTGTCGAATCTGCTCGATGATGAAAGGAGGTAGCATCCAGACTCCTCCGCACCGCTCACGTGGCGCCGCTCGGATGAACGTACCTAGCAAGAATGGGCCCGTTCGCGAGTCGAATCTAGCAATGAGAGTAGCGGGGTCAAGCTTATCGCCCGGGACGACGGTGTTATGCTCCGCGCCTCTATGACGCAGGATGGCGTGGGATCGCCGCAGCAAGAGCGCCACGCAGCGCAGGTCTCTGCTGCTTTCTCGTCGTCGACGCCTCGCGCGCGGGGCTCGACGAAGCGGGCGCGCCGTGCCCTGGCGCTCTGTCTCGCGCTCGGCATCGGCCTCGCCTCGGAGAGCGTGCAGGGCGCTGCGTTCGACGTCGCGGACACGACGTGGGAGGGCTGCTCCGAGCTCTACGGGCTCGCGGTGAACGAGCTCGGCGAAGGCCGCGTCAAGGCCGTGGCCGTGCTCGACTGGAGCGAGGTCACCGCGAACGACGGCGTGCTCGTTCTGCACCCTCTCCAGAGCATGGATCCCGAAGAGACGGCCGCCTTCATGAAAGCAGGCGGACGCCTGGCGATCGTGGACGACTACGGCCGCGGCGAGGAGACGCTCCGCCGCTTCCACATCGAGCGGACGATCCTGCCCTCGCGCCCCGTCGCGGCGCTCCGCAACAACCCCAAGCTCGCGATCGCCGAGCCCGTGCTCACCGGGGACAAGGGGCAACTCACGGGCCCGCACCCGGTCGTCGCGAACGTGCAGCAGTTCGTCACGAACCACGCGACGGGCCTCCGCCACCCGAACCTCTCACCCGTGCTCGAGGTGCGCGCCGTCGGCGAACCTCCGACGATCGTCGCGGTCGCGGGCCAGGTCGGCAAGGGCCGGCTCTTCGCGCTCAGCGACCCCTCGGGCCTCATGAACCAGATGCTCCGCTACCCTGGCAACCGATCGTTCGCCTCGGGGCTCGCGCACTACCTCGTCGACGAGGACGGCGGCGAACGGCAAGGCGGCCGGCTCTTCGTCGTCGCGAACCGCTTCTCGGAGGAGGGCTCGTTCGGCGGGAAGACGACGCTGCGCAAGGACATCGAGAGCCAGATGCGATCGATCGGCGACGCGCTCGCCGAGGCGCGGCAGAACGGCCTGCCGAGCTGGGCGCACTGGGTCCTCGCGCTCCTCGCGGTGCTCGGCGTGGCCGCGTGGGTCGCGCGCGCCGCGGGACGCCCCTACAAAAGCCCGCAGCCTCGTTTCGCGCGGCCCGTCCCGCTCGTGGCGCAGGGAGGCGTGGCCGGGCGCTTCGCCCTCCTCTCGGCCCCGTCCTCGCCACCTGGCCTGCTCCTGCTCGAGCTGAAGAGCGCGCTCGTCGAGGCGCTCTCCCACAAGCTCGGCGCGCCGCTCGATCCGTCGACGGACGCGCTGGTTTCTGCGGCCGAACGTGCGGGAGGACTTGACGAGCGGGGCCGCTCGGCATTGAAAGAGGTCCTCAACGTCATGCAAAAAGCCGAGGCATCCGTCGTCGCCGGCCGTCCGGTTCACGTGCCACGCGCGGCGCTCCGGAACGCAGCGGCCGTCGTGAGAGACGTGCTCGCCGCGGCAGGTGCGATCACGTCGGAGCCGCTCGGCCACGTTTCTCAACGCCCCGCCCCCGAAGGCGATCCGAAGCCCCGCGTTTCAAGACAGGAGAGCTCCACTTGACCCAGGCCGTCGCCATCGAGGAGATCGCCGCCGCCAAAGAGCGGCTGGACGCGCTCCGCAGGGAGATCACGCGCGTCTACATCGGTCCCTCCCGCACCGTGGATCTCATGCTCACCGCGCTGCTCGCGCAGGGCCACGTGCTCCTCGAGGGCGTGCCCGGTGTCGCGAAGACGCTGATGGCCCGCGCGCTGGCGCTGAGCGTCTCGGCCGAGTTCCGTCGCATTCAGTTCACGCCCGATCTCATGCCCGCCGACATCCTCGGCACCAGCGTGTTCGACATGAAGACCCAGAGCTTCGTGCTCGTGAAGGGGCCGATCTTCACCGACCTGCTGCTGGCCGATGAGATCAACCGCGCGCCGGCCAAGACGCAGTCGGCGTTGCTCGAGGCGATGCAGGAACGAAGCGTCTCTCTCGAGGGCAAGCACACCACCCTGTCACCCATCTTCACCGTGTTCGCGACCCAGAACCCCGTCGAGTCCGAGGGCACCTACCCGCTCCCTGAGGCACAGCTCGATCGTTTCCTGTTCAAGATCGACGTCGGGTACCCGAGCGATCACGAGGAGGAGGCCATCCTCCAGTCGGTGCACCGCGGCTTCGACTCGGGCGATCTCACGCGCGCCGGCGTTCAGCCCGCGATCACCAAGGAGCAGCTCCTGTCGACCCGCGAGTCGATGCGACAGGTGGCGATCGAACCGCCAGTGCTCTCGTACGTTCGGAAGCTCGTCGCCGCGACGCGCGTCTCGAACCGGATTCGCCTCGGCGCCGGGCCTCGCGCTGGCGTGCACCTGCTGCTGGCGTCGAAGGCTCTCGCGGCGCTCCGAGGCCGCTCGTTCGTCACCCCCGATGACGTCCGTTACCTCGCCGGCCCCGTGCTCAAGCACCGCCTGCTGCTGTCGCCCGACGCCGAGCTCGACGGCGCCACCCCCGCCGATGTGCTGAAGGAAGTCGTCAGCTCGGTCGAGGTCCCGCGCTGATCCCCACCGCACGCCTGTGGGTCACGGCGTGCCTGCTGGGCCTGCCCACGCTCGTCGCCGGCTTCGTGCCCGGGCTGTGGACGCTCGTCGTGTT
>JANMGF010001682.1:0-10138 GCA_031374535.1 Polyangium sp. (in: bacteria) | reverse complement strand
AGGCGATGACGCTCCTGCGTCCGGTCCAGGTGAGGAAGCCCGTTCTTTTCTGCGCGACAGAGGCCGAGGCGCGGGCGTTCGTGGAGCAGGTGCGGCGCGGCGAGGGCGGCGGATAGAAAGATTTCGTGAGACCATGAAGTTCTTCGTTTTGCAGAACATCGCCGGGTCGAGCCACGAGACGGATCTCGTGATGGTGGAGCCGCACTACAAGGACGCGCTCACGTGCCCGGCCTGCGCGCGCGCGTTGACGGAAAAGGAATGGGTGCCGCCGCTCGCGGCCGAGCTTTCGGCGCGCGGAAAGGCGCTCGGGGACGTGGTGTTCGCGCCGGGCCTCGCGCTCCTGGTGTCTGCGCGTTTCCTCGAGGCTTGGCGCGCCGAGAAGCTCTCGGGGCTTCATGGATGGAAAGACGTCGAGATCCGGAAGGTGCGGCCGAAGAAGTCCGCGCCGAAGGGCGGGCCGAAGTATTTCCTCGCGCACGCGGGGTACGGGATGACGCAGATCGACGCGAAGCAGAGCCACGTCACGCGCACGGGCGAGTCGGATTGCCTGCAATGTATGGGGGGAGCCGAGGTCACGGCCGTCGCGGGATACACGATCGACGAGGTGACCTGGAGCGGCGAGGATGTCTTTTTGCCGTGGGGCTTCGGCGGCTGCCTCGTGGCGACCGAGCGGGTGCTCGCGATGCGGGACAAGTATGGCCTGACAAACGTGTCCATCGTGCCGACCGAGGCGTACGTCTCGAATCGGTCATGAGATGACCCGCTTCGTCAGGGGGTCTTTTTTTCTTGCAGGAGCGCGACGATCGCCTCCGCGACGCCAACCGCGGACGCCGGGTTTTGCCCCGTCACCAGGCGATCACTCACCACCACCTTCTTTTGCCAGTTCGGCGCGCCGACGAAGTGGCCACCCCGGGCGACAAGGACATCCTGGAGCAGGAACGGCACCACGCGATCGAGCTTCGCCGCGCGCTCCTCTTCGTTCGTGAAGCCATTGACCTGTTTGCCGGCGACCAGGTACGTGCCGTCCGAAAGGCGCACGTTCACCAGGGCTGCGGGGCCGTGGCAGACCGCCGCCACCACGCCGCCCGCCTCGTAGATGGCAGCCGCGACCTTGGCGAAGCTGGGATCGTCCGGGAGATCCCACATGGCGCCGTGCCCTCCCGCGAAAAAGATGGCCGCGTAACGCGAGGCGTCCACCGCGCTCGACGGCGCGCTCTCGTGCAGGCGGCGCAAGACCTCGGCGTCGTCGAGGAAGGCGGCATTCACCGCATCGTCGCGGTTGACGCCATCGAGCGGGACGCGCCCGCCGCGCACCGAGGCAAACTCGACCGTGAAGCCCGCCTTGGTGAACACCGCGTACGGGTGCGCGATTTCGGGCAGGTAGGCGCCTGTGCTCTCCCCGGTGTCGCCCTTTTTGTCGTGGCTGGTCATCGCGAGTAAAATAGGCTTCGTCACGTTGCTCTCCTTGAGTCCAGGTTTGTCGGGGACAGCGCCCGTCGCGGTCGGGGAGGACGCTCCCGGTCCGCCGCACGCCGCGAGCAGGGCCACGCCGAGCAGCCACACGGGCAGGGTACGACCGGCGGCCGGCCGCTCCGGTTCGGGGTTCGACATGCCCTCCTTGATAGTCTTTCACGTCCGCGTCCGGTAGACGACCCCGCGGCGAAGCATTTGTACTACCGTGTTGAACGATGACGGCGCCGAGCCTCGCGGGCACCCTCCCCAACCTCGAAGCTTTCTGCCGTACGTACGAGACCGGCAGCTTCACCAAGGCCGCACGTGTTCTTTCGGTCACCCCGCAGGCCACCAGCCGGAGCGTCGCCCGGCTCGAGCGTGTCCTCGGCGTCACCTTGTTCCGCAGGACCACCCGCAGCCTCGCGCCGACCGAGGCAGCGCGCCGTTATTACGACCTCTGCGTGCAGGCGCTTTCGCTCCTCTCCACGGGCGAACGCGAGCTCGCGAGCGGAAAGAAGGCTGTCGAGGGGCGCGTGCGCATCAGCGTTCCCACCACCTATGGCCACCACCGCCTCTTGCCTTCCCTCGGCACATTTCGCGAGCGTTATCCTGGCATTCGCGTCGAGGTGAACGTCTCCAACCAGAACATCGATTTCGTGCGCGACGGCTACGACCTCGCCATCCGGATGGGCGCCATCGACGACAAGACCCTGGTCGCCCGCAAGCTCGGCGATTTCGCGCTCGGCGTCTATGCGAGCCCCTCTTATCTCGCCCGCCATGGCGGGCCGCGCACGCTCGAGGACCTCGCCGAGCACACCTGCGTGGCGTTCGTCTTGCCGAGCTCGGGCCGCGTGCTTCCGTGGTCCTTCGTGTCGCCGCCGAAGAGCTTCTTACCGGACGCTCCCTACCAATGCTCGGACGACGTGCTCGGCGTCATCACGCTCGCGCGCGCCGGGGTGGGGCTGGTGCAGGTGTACGACTTTCTCGTGGAGGACGACGTGGCGCGCGGCGGGCTCGTCGAAGTGCTCGGGTCCTTTCGCGGCGTGAGCCGCCCTTTTTCGCTGCTCTATCCGAAAAGCGTGGTGCGCTCGCGGCCCGCCCGCGCGCTTATCGATTTCATCGTGGCGATCGCGCGCGAGGGGCGCGTGAGCGCTGGGACGCTCGTGCCCACGGAGACGGACGTCTGGAATCGGGCGTGAAGGGGGTCAGGCGACGCGGCGGCCGAGGGCGAGCTTTTCGAGCCGCTCGATGGCGGTGAGCACGCAGGGTTTTTCCGTGAGGAGCGCGGCCATGGGATCGGACAAACGCGCGACGCGGCGCGGGACCGTGCGTAGGTCGAAGGCGCGTGGGTCGAGCGTGTCGTCGACCTCGTCCCAGGTGAGGGGCGTGGAGACGGTCGCGCCCGGCATCGCACGTACGGCGTAAGGGGCGACGATCGTGCGTGACGAACCGGTTTGTCCGGTATCGACATAGATGCGAGAGCCGCGGCGTTGCTTCGCGCGGTCCATCGTGGCGATGTCGGGGTGTTTCCGGACGAGCATGTGGCCGAGCAGGTCGGCGAGGGCGCGCGCCGTTTCGTAGGAGACCGCGGGGCCGAGCGGGACGAAGACGTGCAGCCCCGATTGCCCGGAGGTCTTGGGAAAACCCGTGAGGCCAATCGTGTCGAGCACGCTTTTCAGCGAGCGCGCGAGGGTGATCACGTTCGCGAAGGTCCCGCCGCTGACGTCGAGGTCGATGTTGAGGAAGTCGCATTGTTCGAGGGCAGGGACCCGCGAGGCGATCATGTGGATGGGGATCGCGCCGAGGTTGGCGACGTACACGAGCGTGGCCTCGTCGCGGATGTGAAAGACCTCCATGAACTCTGCACGGCCCGGCAAGCGGACGCGGAGCGTGGGCACCCAGGTGGGGAGGCCGGCGGGGACGTTCCATTGGTAGAAAAACTTGCCGGTGATCCCGTCGGGGTAACGCACGAGCATCACCGGCCGGTCGCGGAGGTGCGGCAAGAGGACGGGCGCGACGGCGGAATAATAATCGGCGACGTCCTGCTTGGTGATGCCGCCTTCGGGAAAGAGGACCTTGTCGGGCCTCTCGACGGAGACGTGGTCCAATCCGCCCGCGGCGCCGCCGGTATGGATGGCCTCGGCGGCGAGGCGCTCGATCTCGGCCTCGTCGCGGTCGGCGTGGGGCGAGGCCACGCATTCTTCGGGCGCGACGTCGTCCCGGATCCCGCGAAAAACGGGGAAACGAAGGTTGCCGTCGTCGGTGTACCCGGAAAAACGCACGGACACCACGAGCTCGGGGCTCACGTGGACGCGGCCGCGCGGCGCGGCGTTGTAAGGGCCCTTCGCGGTGGGTTTGTCCGTGCGCAGCGCCGCCAGGCGCGCGAGCAGGGCGCCAATCGAGTCCTCGTCGAGGCCGCTGCCGACCTTGCCGCGGTAGCGCAGCTCGCCGGCCTCGAACGCTGCGACGTCGAGCGCGCCGAGCCGCGAACGGGCGCCTTCGCCGAGGGTGTATCCGACGACGACGAAATCGTCGTCACGTTCGCACTTGAGCTTGATCCAGTCGGACGAACGCGAGGGGCCGGGCCGATAGGGGGCGTCCCGGCGCTTGGCGACGAGGCCCTCGAGCCTGCGTTCGCGGCAGAAATCGAGGAGCATGGTGGGATCTCCCTCGAGTACGTCGAGGGTGCGAATCTCGCCGGGCGCGCGGACGAGGCGATGGAGGAGCTCCTTGCGCGCATGGAGGGGGAGGCGGCGGAGGTCGCGGTCGCCCATGGCGAGCAGGTCGAAGACCACGTAAAGGACGGGGATACGGGCCTCGGCGCGGCGGATGTCGGCGCTCTTCGCGAGGTGAATACGCGCGGCGAGGCGCTGGAAGCTCGGCTGCCCGGCCTGGTCGAGGGTGATGAGCTCGCCGTCGAGGACGAGGCGGGCAGCGGCGAGTTTGTCCACGGCGCGCGCGACCTCGGGATACACACGCGTGACGTCGCGCAGGGTTCGGGTCTGGAGGAGGACGTCCGGGCCGTTTTTCCGGGCAATACAGCGGACGCCATCCATCTTGAGCTCGAAGACGTAGTCGGCGCCGAGCGAACCCTTGGGGGCCGGGCAAGCGCGCATGGGGACCATGCCGAGCTCGATTTTACCCACGGGGGCGCCGAGGGCCGCGGCGCGCTCCTCGATCTCGCGCCCGATGTCGGAGGCGTGGCCGAGCTCGCCGATGTCGAGGCCGGAGAGGACGGAGCGGGGTTTTTCCTGGACGATGTCGGTGCCGGGCGCGGCGAAGGCGTCGTGTTTCTTGAAGAGGAGCCAGTCCTTCTCGGTGTCCTTCAGGCGAACCAGGAGGAAGCGGCCATGGAGCTTGTGGCCCGTGAGCTCGAACTCGAGTTTTCCCTTGCGGAGCTGCTCCTCGGCGGGTTCGGAGAGGTACCGGACGCTGCCGGTGTCCCAGGCGATCATGGGACCGGCGCCGTAGTTGCCCTCGGGGATGACATCCTCGAAATGGAGGTATTCGAGGGGGTGCGGCTCGGTGCGGACGGCGAGGCGGCGCTCGCCCGGATTGAGCGTGGGGCCTTTCGGCACGGAAAAGCTCTCGAGCGCGCCTCCTACCTCGAGGCGGAGATCGTAATGGCGGCGCCTGGCGTCGTGCAGGTGCACGACGAACGCGCCCTCCATCGTCCTGCCGGACGAGGTTTCAGCGCCGCCGAAGGGTTCGGGGGTATGCCCGGGATCCCGTTTCTTCCGGTATGCGTCGAGCTTCGAGGATCCGTCCACATTGTCCTCCGCGATCGTCCACGACCTTTGCAAGGATCGACGCGCATGGCGGCGCGATCCACGGGTACGGGGACCATCTCGTTCGGCCTGGTTTCCATTCCGGTCAAGATGTACACGGCTACATCTTCCCACGGCGTCGGTTTCCACATGCTTCACAGGAAATGTGGGACCCGCGTCAAACAGCAATTGTTCTGTCCGTATGATCGGGAGGTCATCGAGCGATCGGACACGACGCGCGGCTTCGAGCACGCGCGGGAGCAATACATCGAGGTGACGGACGACGATCTCGACGCGGTGCGCGCCGAGCGAACGGACCGGATCGATATCGTGGAGTTCGTCCCGGCAGAGACCGTGGACCTGCTTTACGTCGACCGGACGAACTACCTCGGGCCGGACAAAGGCGGCGCGCGGGCGTACAAGCTGCTCGCGAACGCGATGGAACGAACGGGGAAGATGGCCGTGGGCCGTTATGGGTCGCGCGGCAAGGATCAGCTCGTTTTGCTGCGGCCCTACAAGGGTGGGCTGATCATGCACCAGGTGTATTACGCGGACGAGGTGCGGCCGTTCGAGGAGGTCGCGCCGCCGGCCAAGGTGGAGTTCAAGCCGATGGAAGAGGACCTCGCGGACCGGCTGATCGGCGAGCTGTCGGCGGACGCGTTCCACCCGGAGAACTATCACGACGAATACCAGGAACGGCTGATGGGGGTGATCGAGAAGAAGGTGGCGGGGCAGGAGATCTCCATGCCGCCGGCCGAGCCGCAGGCGCAGATCATCGATCTGTTCGAGGCGCTGAAACAGAGTTTGTCCGGGAGGCAAAAAGCAGCCGCCGCCGCGCCGCCCGCGCCGGTCAAGGAAGAGGAGCGACGCGAGGCCGAGGCCGCTCCGGCCGCAGAGGAGGCACCACGTCCATCGGTGAAGAAGGCGGCGCCGAGGCGCCCGGCGCGCGAGCGCGAGAGGAAAGCAGGATAACGCAAGACGAGCGACGTCGTCCGCGAGCGAGGTCCGTGGTAGATAGGCCCGATCATGGGCGACGCTCCGGACAAACCCGCTTCGCAGAAGTCCTCCCTCGGTCGCTTGCTCGGGCTTGCCCGTCCGGAGACCGGGCGCCTCGTTTTGGGGACCGTGTTCCTCGTCGTCGGGACGCTGATGGGGCTGCTCGTCCCCCAAGCATTTCGGGTGATCTTGGACAGCGCGGTGGGGAAGGTGGGGGGCTTCTGGACGATCGACCGGGCGGCGCTCGCGCTCGTCTTGCTCGCGGCCGTGCAGGCGGTGACGACGGCGCTGCGTTTCGTGTACTTCACGAGCGCGGGCGAGCGGGTCGTGACGCGGCTGCGCAACGATCTGTTCGAGCGCCTGCTCGCGCAGGAGATCGCGTTCTTCGACGAGCGGAAGACGGGCGAGTTGACGAGCCGGCTCGCGGCGGACACGACGCTCGTGCAAAACGCGGTGAGCGTGAACATCTCGATGGGCCTTCGTTTCGCCGCGCAGGTGCTCGGCGGCGTCGGCTTCCTCGTGTACACGTCGCCCATTCTCACGGCGGTGATGCTGGGCGTGGTACCGCCGGTGGCGCTCGGGGCCGTGGCTTATGGGCGCCGCGTGCGCAAGCTCTCGCGCGAGGCGCAGGACGCGCTCGCCCGCGCGAGCGAGGTGGCCGAGGAGACGCTCGCGGGCATCCGGACGGTGCGCGCGTTCGCCGCTGAAAAAGCCGAGGCGGGGCGGTACGCGAAGGCGGTGTGGGACGCATTCGCCGTGATATGGCGGCGGATCGTGACGAGCTCGGTGTTCATGAGTGTCTCGTCATTCGCGGTATTCGCGGCGCTCGCGCTGGTGCTGTGGTATGGCGGGCGGCTCGTTTCGCAGGGCGACATGACGCCGGGCGGTTTGACGTCGTTTTTGATCTACACGCTGATGGTGGCCTTTTCGCTCGGCGGGATCAGCGAGCTCTGGGCGGATCTGATGCGGGCGTCGGGCGCGGCGGAGCGGGTCTTCGAGCTGATCGACCGTCCTCCGTCGATTCCGCTGACCGAGGGCGCGCGGCCCGCGTCGGTGGAGGGTCGAATCGAGCTTTCGCGGGTGAGCTTCGCGTATCCCTCGCGAAAAGACATGCCCGTGCTGCGGGAGCTCGATCTCGCGATCGAGCCGGGCGAGGTGGTGGCGCTCGTGGGCCCGTCGGGCTCGGGGAAATCGACGATCGCGGCGCTTTTGCTGCGGCTCTACGATCCGAGCGAGGGGACCATCGCGCTCGACGGGCAGGACCTGCGGGTGCTGTCGCCGGAATGGCTGCGGAGGAACGTGGGCGTCGTGTCGCAGGAGCCGCTCCTCTTTTCGTGCAGCGTGGCGGACAACATTCGGTATGGCAGGACAACCGCGACGGACGCGGAGGTGGAGGCGGCGGCGCGGGCGGCGAACGCGCACGAGTTCGTCTCGAAGTTCCCCGAGGGGTACGAGACGCTCGTGGGGGAGCGGGGCGTGAAGCTCTCCGGAGGGCAGAAGCAGCGGGTGGCGATCGCGCGCGCCGTGCTGAAGGATCCGCGGATCCTGGTGCTCGACGAGGCGACGAGCGCGCTCGACGCGGAGAGCGAGCACCTCGTGAAAGAAGCGCTCGATCGATTGATGAAGGGGCGAACGACGCTGATCATCGCGCACCGATTGTCGACGGTGATGGGGGCAAACCGGGTCGTGGTGATCGAGGATGGGAAGATCGTAGAGAGCGGGGATCACGCGACGTTGATGCAGCAGGGCGGGCTTTATCGAAAGCTCGTGGACCGGCAACTCGAAGGAGGGCGCGAGGCTGCGCGTGGCGTGGTTGTCAATGCTTTGGCGCTCGTCCCGACGTCCGAGCCGAGTCCGGTTCTTTGAGCCAGCGCGGCTGAAGTCGTGTTAGACTGAGCGAGTATGCTCGGGTGGCAGCTCCACGACGGCGAAAAGACGCTCGGCCCGATGAGCGAGGAGGCCGTGCGTTGGGCGATCAAGCGTGGCTTGCCGTCGTCGACGCGGGTGCGGCCGGAGGGGCAGGAGGCGTGGATCACGCTCGATGATCATCCGGCATTCGCGGACGAGCTCGTGGCGAGGAGCGCGCGGGGCAAAGAGCTGCCGCGCCGGGGGAGGTGGCTCGCGTATACCCGGATGGAGCTCGCGCGCGTGGCGTTGGCGCTCGTGGGCGTCGTGGTGGCCGTGGTGGCGTATGGCCGGGTCGCGGAGGACGGGGACGGGCTGGTGCGCGCGATGGAGGATCGATGGCGCGAGCGCGGCGCGGAGGGCGCGCGCGGGCCTTTGGCGCCGGAGCGTCGTGAATCCCCTGTCGCGGAGGATCCAGGGGCGGTGCGTCAGGCCGAGGAAGCGGCAAACGCGGCGCAGCTTTCGGTAGGCAATCGGGTGAAAATGGCGAGCGCGGCGCTGGAGGGGTTGGAAGCGCGCGTGGGGGTTTGCAAGGCGCGGGCGCTCCTCGAGACGTTGCCGGCGACGGACAAGAAAAAAACCGAGGTGGCGCGGGTGCTTTCGAGCGTCTCGTCGAAGGAGCTGCCGCTCTTGCGGGCGGATCAGGCCGCGTTCGAGAAGACGCGCGGGGTGCTCTGCGGCGACGGTACGAAGCCGAAAGATTGTCCCTGCCACGGATCCCACGAGGCGTGTTGCGTGTTGCACAAAGGTGTGGCGCGGTGTGAGCCTCTGCCCACGCGGATTCGTTGTCCGTAACAAAAGAATGTACGCAACTGGCGAGGGGGTCGCGTCGATGAAGGGGCATGACGCGAGGGTGGTTCGTGGCGCTCGGGCTTCTGGGGTCGGCGTGTCGTGACGAGTCGTTGGAGGTGAAACGAAGTCCTCCAGCGGATGAAGTGTGGTATGGTGTAGGATTTGCTTCGGGTGGGGAGGTGGTGGTCTTCGACGTGCAGACCGGGGCGGTGACGAGCTCGGCGGAAGGGGGCGGAGGGACGCCGCGTGACGTGGCCGTGGACGTGTGGGGTTCGAGGGTGTGGGTGCTCGAAGAGAATGAGGAGGCGTCGGGCGGCGAGATCCGGGTGTGCCCGCTGCAAGAGGGCGCGGTGGGGGCGTGCGCGCACGCGGCTTGGGTGGACGGGGGCGCGGCGATGTTCGCGACGCACGAGGGGCTCTGGGTGTTCGAGCACGCGACGTACGGGTCGCGATGGAAGGTGCTCCGGGAAGGGACGATCGCAAAAGGGGTCCACGCGCCGCGGCCCGCTTCGATCTGGCGGGAGGGAGCGCGGATGGAGGCGCTGTCGTATGGTGTCGCCGACGACGAATTGACGCGGTTATCGGGGACGCTGACGGAAGATGGGTTGGTCGTGACCATGGGGCCGAACCTTGGTGCACCAACCATCCTCCCGCCGACGGCGCGATTCATGCCTACCTCGGGCGAAACGGGGCTCCTGTGGGACGTGGCGGGCCGGGACCTCGCCGTGCGTCGGGTGCTCGCGGAGGGCGCGGAGGCGGCGGAGGCGCTCGGGGTCGGGCCGGGAATCGAGCGGATCGAGGCGGTCGAGAGGTTGGGCGGGGCGGCGCTCGTGCTGTCGACGAATACATTGTGGATCGCGGAGATGGGGGCGGGAGACGTGGTCACCTCCGTGACCGGCGTCGCGCTCGGGGGCGAGGTTCGTCGCGCCGGTACGTTTTTCTCGCGAGACCTCGCTACGGCCGGGGACAGGGCGCTCGTCGCGACCGACCAGGGTGTTCGCGCAATCGTGGTGGAAAAGGATGGCGGTTCTGTCTTCCTCGACGAACGGTTCGAGGGAAGCCAGCTGCGAGGTCCGCTGGAGGTGGTGCGCGCCGCCAATTGACGCGTCGCGTGCCATCGAAATGACACGCAAACGTTGATGCGGTTCGAGAGAAAAACCTGTACATTCGGGTTGTGTCCTCCTCACGAACCATCATGCTTTGGGCCCTTGGGTTGGTCTCGGTGG
>JANMGF010001659.1:0-7852 GCA_031374535.1 Polyangium sp. (in: bacteria) | reverse complement strand
CGGGCCGTCCTGAACGCTTGACCTGCAATGGATAACGGCCATAGGATGACCATTTCATGAGGCAAGCGCCTCGCCACGGAGCTCCCCCCATGCGTCGCTTCCTACTTCCCTCGCTCGCCGCTCTTGCCGCGCTCGTGACTCTGTCGGCCGCCCCGGACGCGGAGGCCCAGGCGTACCGCGACGGACCGCCCCCACAGCACCGGATCGTCTACAACGATCTGACGTTGTTCCGGTGGAATCCGATCGGCCTCATCACGGACGCGCGTATCGTCTACAGGTACCGTCTGTACGAGAGCCAGAGCCTGGCGCTGCGGGACAACTTCATCGGGATCGGCGTCGCGCCCTCCCTGAGCGGCGCGTTCGCCCGCGGCGGCCCGACGATCCAGTTCCAGCCGGCGAGCTTCCTGCAATTATGGGCGCTCTACGAGGGCATCGGTTATTTCGGCGGCTTCAACTTCTTGCAATCGTACGGAACGGCGGACGCCTCGAAGATCGATTACAGCGACACGGAGCTCGCGCGACGCGGCGACCTCGCCAAGGGGGCCCCGGAGAAAAACTACTCGACGACCGGCACGCAGTTCATCGGCGGCGCCAACCTTCAGCTCAAGGTCGGCCCCGTCGCCGCGCGAAACCTCGTGCGTTTCGGCCGGCCCGACATGAAGCTTCGCCAGGGCGACCGCGTCTTTTACGATATCTTCTACGATCTGCTCGTGGGCGACGGCGGGTGGTGGTACTCGAACGACACCGACCTCCTTTACCAGGGGCTCGATAATCGCCTGACCGTGGGCCTGCGCTGGACGACGGGCCGCGCGTTTTACAACGACGAACATTTCGCCCCCGGGGACGACAAGACCCGGGCCCCCGGCGCGATCCACCGCATTGGCCCCATCGCGGCGTGGACGTTCAAGAAGCCGGACGGCGCGGCGCTCGAGCCGACCCTCCTGCTCGTCCTGAACTGGTGGTTGAAATCGCCCTATCGCACGGGCCAGGACGTCTCGCAGGCCGTCCCGTACGTCATTGTCGCGTTGAACATCACCGGCGATCTCCTGCCCGCCCCGCCGAAGGCGAAGATGACGCCCGAAGGGGAGGCCACGAAGCCCACGCCGCCCGAGCCCGCGCCTGCCCCCGCAGCGCCCGACGCCGCCGGGCCGCAGTAATCGATTCGAAGCCCTGACGGCACGCTCGTCGTTTTCGCCGCATCCGGCTACACTGTCGGCATGCGATTCCTCCATCCCGAGCGCGACGAGGGCCTCGAGCTCGCGCTCGAAGACGTCTTCTTGACGCCCGGCTTCTACGAGGGCGTCTCGCGCCTCGAGGTCGATCTCCGGCCGGTCGATTTCCCGGGTGGGTCCCACCCGATCGTCTCGGCGAACATGAATGCCGTCACGGGCAAACGTATGGCCGAGACGATGGCCCGGTTCGGCGGCCTCGGCGTGCTCCCCCAGGACATGGCCCTCGATACGGCCGAGCGCATCGTGCGGCACATCAAGGGCGCCGATCCCCGGTACGACACGCCCCTCGCAGTCTCCCCGCGCGAGAGCCTGCGCGACGTGCTCGGCATCATCCGCAAACGGTCCCACGATCTCGTCGTGGTGGTCGACGACGAACGCCGCCCGCTCGGCATCGTGACCCACGCGGATCTGCGGGATCGGGACCAATACACGCCGGCCTCGGCGCTCATGTCGTCGCGGCTCGTGACGATCCCCGCGGGTTTGCCGAACCGCGACGCCTTCGTGCTCATGGAAGAGGCACGCGTGAAGGCCGTGCCGGTGCTCGACTCCGCGGGCAAACTCGTGGGCGTCTTGACGCGTGACGACGCCGTGCGGCTCGAGCTCCTCCGGCCGAGTTTGTCGGGGCGTGACGAGCTCATGGTCGCCGCCGCGGTGGGCATTTCCGCGAACGCGCCCGAGTTTGCCCGCCGCCTCGTCGACATCGGCGTCTCGGCGATCGTGCTCGACACGGCGCACGGCCATCAGCGGCGCATGCTGGAGGCCATCCGAGCGGTGAAGCAGGCCATCGGCAAGGAGACGCCGCTCATCGCCGGCAACGTTTGCACGGCCGAGGGCACGCGGGATCTGCTCGACGCGGGCGCCGACATCGTGAAGGTGAACGTGGGGCCGGGCGCGATGTGCACGACACGCATGCAAACGGGCGCGGGCCGTCCGACGTTCAGCGCGGTGCTCGCCTGCGCGCGCGAGGCGCAGAAACACGGCAAACACGTATGGGCCGACGGCGGCGTCAAATACCCGCGCGACGTCGCGCTTTATCTGGCCGCGGGCGCGGCGCGCGTGATGGTGGGCACCGCGCTCGCAGGCACGTTCGAGAGCCCCGGCGACGTGAAAGAGGACCGCGAGGGCGCGCTCTACAAGGAAAACTACGGCATGGCGAGCGCCCGCGCCGTGAACGACCGGACGGCCGACCTCGACCCGTTCGAACGCGCGAAGAAGGGCTTCTTCCGGGAGGGCATCTCGACCTCGCGTATTTACATCCAGGAGGGCAAGGAGAGCGTGGGCGCGCTCCTCATCGAGATGATCACCGGCGTGCAATCGGCCTGCACCTACGCCGGCGCGAGGGGCCTGCCGGAGCTTCATGAAAAGGCGCTGATCGGTGTGCAGACGCTCGCGGGGTACGGCGAGGGCAAACCCCACGGGGCGGTGCGGCGCTAGAACGCCGAACAGTTCGACTGTTCGGCGTTCTAGCGGAGATCGCGAAAGCGAGCTCCCTCGGGAGGTGAATCGAGACGTGCTTTGCTCGGCTCGAGAGGAGGACGCGAGGCGTCCTCCTCGGGACACAGACTAGAATATCGAGCGGTTGCAAACCGATCGATGTTCTAGGTGCCCCTCAGCCGGAACCTCGGCGCAGGGCATCGAGGTTCCGGTTGGCGTCGTCGATACCCGCGAGACGATATCCAATTCCACCGAGGAGCGACATTCGCTGCGCGTAATCGTCGCTCGCGTAGAGGAGCGCGGGGTCCGTGAAGGTGCCGAGATCGGCGATCGCCATCGTTTTTTCGTCTGCGAGCTGAGAGAAACAAGGCGTCTCGCCGTCCCACGCGACGCTCCCGTCCCGGTGCGCGCCATACCCGAGCGTGCGCCCTTCCCGCTGGAGCCGCGCGCGGGCTGCGAGAAAAAGCGGCTCGTCGGCGACGTGTCCGTCGATCGGAACGAAATCGTCCCCGAGCTTCACCTCGACCACGGCATGGCTCAGGCGGGCAGGCGTGCCGACGGAGAAAACACCACGCAGCACGTCATTGCCGATCGTGTAGAAATGGATGCGCGCGCCGATGCCGACGGCGTTGAGCATGGCCGCGAGGAGCGTGCCTTTCGGGTTACAATGCCCGAGCCCCGAGGCGAGGGTTTCGCTCGGGGTCGCGAAATCGAAAGCTTTGGTGAATCCGAACCGGATCTCGTCGCGCACGAACGTGTAAAGGGCGAGCGCCTTTTCTTTGTCGCTCGTCCGCCCGCGGGTCAGCGCGAGGGCGCGGGCGCGGACGTCGTCGTCGGGCTTCATCACGTCGAGCCCGGAGGCAGGGCGCAGGCCAAACAACGAAGAGCAACCGAGGCCGAGGGTGGAAATCGACAGCGCGGAGAGGACCTGCCGGCGAATCATGGGGCACCTCATCGAGTGGTGAGCGGTGTTCAGCACGTGGTGGCGTCGTACGCGAGACGCTAGCGCATCATCGGATGTTGATGATACGATGCGTGTTGAACAGTGTCAAGCACGAGCGCGAACAACCGTGCACCGCGCCCTCGTCGCCCGCGGCGCTCTTCCGTGGTAAGAAAGGGCCGCGATGGCGAAGGATGGGCGACCGCGAAAGGCCGGGCAGCATCACGGGGATCTGCGCCGCGCCCTGCTCACGGCGGCGACCGACGTGCTGATCGCGGAGGGCGCGTCCGGCGTCTCGTTACGCGAGGTCGCGCGGCGCGCGGGGGTCACGGCGGCGGCGCCTTATCACCATTTTGCGGACAAGGGCGCGCTCTTGGCGGCGCTCGCCGAGGACGGGTTTCGCGCGCTCGACGAGGCGCTCGACGAGGCCGTCTGCGGGATCGCGGACCCCGAGACGCGGCTCGGCAAGATGGTATCGACCTACGTGCGTTTCGCGTGCGCGCACGGGCCCCATTACAAGCTCATGTTCCCGGGCGATCCCGCGGCCGGGGGCGAACACCTCGGGCAGGTCGCCATGGCCTCCTTCCAGCGCCTCGCGTTCGCGGTAGCCGCCGTGCGTCCGGAGGCGGATCACGACGAGGTGCGGCTCTCGGCGACGATGCTCTGGGCGCTCTGCCACGGCCTCGCCACGCTTCGGATCGACGGGGTGCTCGGCGAAGAGGGCCCGCTGCCCGCGTTCGAGGCGCTCGTCGAGAGGGCGGCGCGGACGGCGGTGCCGATGGCGAAGCTCCCGGGCCTCGGGGCGCAAATCCACAAGAAGGCGTGACCCCGGGCGGCGCCCGCTTGTAAACTCGGGGCATGCGTTTCCCGGCGCTCGCCGCTGTGCTCCTCGCCTCCGCCTCGGGGTGCAGCGAATCCTACGAGCCACGCGCGTCGACCACGTTCATGCCGGCCGAGCTCTCCCTCTTCGCCGAGCTACGCACGAACGGGGGCACGGCCCAGGTCCTGGTCACGATGCTCGGCGACGGGTCGCCCGTCACGCTCGAAAACCCCGATAGGCTGATCTTCGCCGAGCCAGGCGGCCCCGAGCAGGCCCTCGCCGACGGAGGGTTCGGGTACGTGGGGCAACTCGAGACGAGCGCCACCGAATTCGAGCTCGTCTTCGCGCGCGAAAGCCAGCGATTCGTGAGCAAACTCGTGGCCCCTCCGCCTTTTTCGCTCCTCGGCCCGAGCGCGCCGTCGTCGCGCGCTTCGCCCATCCCGATCAACTGGGACGCGGCTGCGGGCACGTTCGAAACCTGGGTCGAGGTGACGAGCCCCTGTTTGTCATGGCCCATTTCGCGTTATTTCGCCGAGGACACAGGGGCCTACGCGATCCAGCCGGCGGATCTCGCGCTCGTTCCCGGGGCCACGATTTGTGATTTTCGCGTCTGGGTCACGCGCTCCGCGTCGAGCGGTACGATCGCGCCCGAGCTCGCCGCATCCCCCGCCCCCGGCGGACGTCAATCCCGTTCCATCCTGATCCCCACCACGCCTTGACAAACACGCCATGACCAAAAGGCACCTCGACAAACTCCTCGGGATGATCATCGCCACGGCGACGCTGGGGGCGCGTGGGTTCGGGTGCGGGCCCTGTCCCGACAACGTGACGGAGGTCCCGCTCCTGCCGCCGAGCAGCGACGGGGGCGTGGAGGACGCGGGCGACTGGATCGCCGAGGAATGCCGGCGAAAATGCGCAGGCGGCGTCTCGTGCGTGCCGACCTCGATCGCGCTCGAGGACGGAGGGACGATGCCGGCGATCGAATGCACGCAGATGTCGGATTGCAGCGCGGGGAGGCGGCCGCTCGGGCTCGAAGAGGGCGAAGACGTCGCAGGCATTGCTGGGCTCGCGACGGCGGGTGAATGGTTTTCCCGCGCGGCGCGGCTCGAATCCGCGTCGGTGCTCGCATTTCGGGATCTCCGGCGGGATCTCGCCGCGCTCGGGGCGCCACGAAAGCTCCTCCGCGCGGCCTCGCGGGCGGGCGAGGACGAGCGGCGGCACACGCGCAGCACGCGGGCCCTCGCGCGGAGGTATGGCGCGCGCGTGCCGGCGCTACGCACGAGCCTGACGAGGCGCGTTTCTCTGGAGGAGCTCGCGTTGCACAACGCGGTCGAGGGGTGCGTGCGGGAGGCTTTCGGTGCGCTCGTCGCGCGGTGGCAAGCGACGTTTTCGAACGACCCCGAGGTGCGAGGCGCGATGGCGAGGATCGCCGACGACGAGGCGCGCCACGCGGCGCTGGCCTTTGCCATCGATCATTGGGCGAGACCACGGCTCGATCCGGCCGCACGCGCGCGCGTTTCGGCTGCGCGCTCGAAGGCGGCGCGCGCGCTCACGGCCCCGAGGACACGAACGACGCCTGGGGAGGCTGCGCGTATTCTTGGTTTGCCCGACGCGGCGGAGGCCCTTTTGCTCGGGCGGAGCTTCGCCCTCGCGCTCGGGCTCGACGCCGCCTGCGGCGATCAACGATGACGGCTCACGTACGGCGGCACTTTGCCGGCGCGGAGCGAGTACACGTCGAAGCGCATGGTCGGCGCGTCGGGGTACCGCCCTTCCTTCTGGAAAACGAGCGCGCGGTCGACGACAGCGCAAACCTCCGCGGGGATCGTGGGCGCAACGGAGGCGAGCGGCGGCGCCGGCTGGGTGGCCGCGGCGACGAGCAAGCCGGCGCCTTCGATATCGCCGTGCACGTAGCGACCCGCGAGCAGGCGGAACATCGTCGCGCCGAGCGCAAAGAGGTCGGTCCGGCCGTCGATCTCCTGATTTCGCCCCATCGCCTGCTCGGGCGCCATGTACTCGCAGCTGCCCAGCGCGACGCCGGTCTTCGTGACCGTCTTCTCGGGCAGCTCGGCCGTGCCCTCGGGCAAACTGTCGACACGAGCGATGCCGAAATCGAGGACCTTGATGCGCCCCTCCCGGCTGACGTGCAGGTTCTCGGGCTTGAGATCGCGGTGGATGATGCCGAAGGCGTGCGCGACGACGAGCACGTCGAGGACCTTGTGCGCGACACGCAAGACCTCCTCGACGGAAAGCACGCCCTTGCGCGCCATGCGATCGAAGACGGTCTCTCCCTCGAGCAGCTCCATCGCGAGGAACGCCGCGCCGTCCTCCGCGACGCCGGACTCGTAGACCTGCGGCAGGCCCTCGCAAAGCGGCCCGACGGTGGCGAGCGCGCTGCCGATGGGCCCCTCGCGCAAGAACCGCTTCCGGAGCTCGCTGCTGTCGTGCAGATAGGTGTGGAGGATCTTGATGGCCGCGACGTACCCATCGGCGCGGCGGCCGAGAAAGACGCTCGCCATGCCCCCGATGCCGAGCAGCCGTTCGATCGTCCAGGTGCCGATCGTCGTACCGATGCGTTTCGCCGCGAGGTCCTCGTCCGATTCCGACATCATGCGGCCCGCAGGCTACCACGTGCGCAGCCGCGTGTGGCTCTCGCCGCGCCGAGCGGGTTACACTGCGGCCATGCCCGAGCGCCCTTCCGCCTTCGTTTCCACGGCGCGCCGCGCGGCGCGTGGCTCCTTGCTCGCAGCGCTCGCGCTCTCGACTGCCGCATGCTGGCTCGACCTCGATAGCCTCACCCGAGGAGGGCCAAGCAGCGCCGCCACCGGAAGCGGAGGCGGAGGCGGAACCGGCGGCGGAGGCGGAGGCAGCTTTCCGGGGGCACTCGTGCTGCAATGTGATCCGTGTCCGGAGGGCGGGTGTGATGCCGTGACCATCGCGCAGGGCTCGACGGACGCGCTCGGCGCAGCGGACATCGCGGTAGGCGCCGATGCCGTGTACTGGGTCAACCAGGAGGGCAACGGGGTCATGCGTTTTTCCACGGGCCCGGAGCCGGAGTTCCTCACGGGCGCGAACGCGCCGCGGAGTATCGCCGTCGACGGGAAAACCGTGTTCTACGTGGCCGATTATGGCGTCTGGGCCTGCCCCGCGGATACCTGCGTGCTGAACAAAAAGCAGCTCGCATCACCCGCCCTGCAAGGCACACTCGGTCAGGTGGCCTTCGATGGGACCTCGGTCTACTGGACGGATCGAGGCGCGTCCGAGTCCGACGGCCGCGTGTACGGCTGCGATCCGAACGACTGCGCCGCGCCCAAGCCATACGCCGATTCCATGATTCACCCCGATGAGCTCCTGGTCAGCGGAGGCCAGCTCTTCTGGGCCGATCGCGGCAATGGAAACTTCAATGGCACCATTTACCAGAAGCCGCTC
>JANMGF010001592.1:0-14674 GCA_031374535.1 Polyangium sp. (in: bacteria) | reverse complement strand
CCCCTGCCCGGCGCTTCGGGCACGCTCGTCAAGACCCTCGCTCCCTCGGAGGTCGAACAGGAGGCCGAGATGATCATGCCCGGCGCGACCGGGATCTCCGTGCCCCCGAACAGCCCCGGCTCCGTGCAAGGCGACTGCACCTTCCCAGGAGACGCGACCATCATGACCGTATGGCCCCACATGCACAAGTACGGCACCCATATGCGCGTGACACGACAAATGAACGCAGGCGAGGTCACCCTCCACGACGAACCCTTCAACTTCACCGAGCAGAAAAATTACCCAATCACGCCGGTCCCCATCCACGCGGGAGAGCGAATCCACTTCGAATGCTCCTACATGAACACGACCGCGAAGACGATCGGCTTTGGCATCAGCTCCGACGACGAGATGTGTTTCCTCGGTCTTTATCGATATCCAAGGCTCGCTTCCGCCTGCCAGGATTGACAGCGCGCGCCGCGCGTTATCCGCCGCGGCGCTGGCGGGCACGCAGTTCTTGCAGCGCTTCGCGTTCCTCCGTGCGCTCGGCGATGGCGGCGCGTTTGTCGTGGACCTTCTTTCCGCGGCCGACGGCGAGGGCCACCTTCACGCGGCCATTGCAGAAGTGCAGGTCGAGCGGCACGAGCGTGTAGCCCTCGCGCAGGATGGCGCGCTCGATCTGCTGAATCTCGCGCGCGTGGAGGAGCAGCTTGCGCGCGCTGCGCTCGTCGTGCGGAAACGCGCGCGCATGGGAAAAGTATGCGATGTGCATGTGCTTCAGCCATACCTCGCCGCGCTCGACCACCGCGAACGCATCGGTCAGGTGCACGCGCCCCTCACGCAGCGACTTCACCTCGCTCCCGCGCAGCACGATGCCCGCCTCGTACCGGTCCGACAGCTCGTAGTGGAACATCGCCGCGCGGTTCCGCGCGATGACGTGCTCGTCGCTATGCTTCCGTCCTGTCATGCAATGCCATGGTCCGATGAGGGTCACTTGCGCGCCAGCTCGCTTTCGCCTTGGAGACCAGGCGCGTCATCGTGGTCCCGAGCGCCTTATCGAAGGATTCAGCCGGAGGTCCCCTCCCGCACCTCGACGGCCAACTCGATCAAGTTCTCGTCCGGATCGTAAACATACACAGATTCGATGGGCGCCACGGCGCCCGTGCGTCGTCCACGCACGTCAATGATCGGCACGCCCTTGTCACGCAGGTGCTCGATGGCCTCGTCCAGCGTGCCCTCGATCAAGAAGCACAGGTCTGCCGAGCCCGGCGTCGCGTGACGCACGTTCTTGTCGATGGGTTTGTCCGCGGCGTGGAGATTGATTTTCTGGCTGCCGAACCGGAGCGCCTTGCGGTCGGCGCCAAAAGTGATGGGTTCCATGCCGAGGACCTCGGTGTAGAAGGCCATGGTGCGGTCCATGTCGCGGACCGTGAGGACGAGGTGATCGAGAGAGCGTATCCGCATGCGGCCGAGGATACCATCCCTTGGGTCCGCCGCCGAGCGGCTTGGCAGCGCGGCTTGCGACCTGCCGCGCTACGGAAACGTCATGGGATGCACGAGCTGAACACAGGGCGTCTTGGCGTCGACTTTCGGAAATTCGACGGAGCCTTTGACGGAAGACGGCTCCGCCGCCGCACACTTCGAGGCTTCCATGTAGAGCTTGGCAAAAACGGTTTTCGCCTCGCCCGTGAGGCCGCCGGCACAGCCGCGCATCCCGCCCAGCACTGCGATCCGGGCGCGTCCACCGCGCAAGGCCCCCCAGCGCGCCCAAGCGTCGCTCCGCGCCTCAGCGTGCGCGCGCGTCCCGCCGCAGCTTGTAAATGCGGTAGGTCGAGGACCCTTGCTGCATGTCGTGGTAGACCTTGGAGCCCGGCGTGCCGAGGAAATTCCCCAGGGATTCGGCGTCATTGCCACGCGCGAAGGCGTCGAAATGCGCTGCGCCGATCTCGTCGCACGACAGGAGCACGTTGGACGTGATATCGCGATCGTCGAGGAGCGTGAAGCCGAGCTGCCGCAGGGAACTCACGGATTCGTCCACCATCGAGACCGGGAAGAGGTCCGTGTAGAGGAAGTGGCCGCCCGGCGCGAGCACCCGGTAAACCCCCCGATAGAATGCCCGGAGGTCGGGGTAGCTGTGTGACCATTCGAGGTTCGTCACCACGTCGAACGAGCCGTCGGCGAAAGGCAACCTCTCGGCGTCCCCCTCCACGAATCGCGTGCCTGGGAAGCGATGCGTCCGCTGGTTGAAGGCAACCGCCTCGGGGGAGAGATCCAGGCCCGCGACCTCCCCGGCGCGGAAATAATTCCGGACCACCGAGATCGTGCCGCCCCGGCCACAACCGACGTCGAGGAGGCGCACGCCGTCGAGCGGACAATCGGCGATCACCTCGAGCACCAGCTTGATGCAGTTGCGGTTCAGCAATCGCTCGGGCAGCTCGACGCGCGAGCGCTGCGGCAGGTCGTTCTCGCGATAGCCGTAGTTCAGGAAGATGGCGTGCTCGGAGAAGAGACCCGTGTCGAGCTGCTTGGTCACGGCATTGTAGACTTGGCGCATCTGATTTTTCTTTTCCTACTCCGCGGCGCCGTCGCTCACTTCGAACTGGTTTTTCTCGATCGCCGGCACCACGACGCCTCCCGGCGCCGCCTCGCCGCTCCCGCCGCTCTCCTGCGGATCGATCCGCGCCTCCTCGAGCAGCGACGCGATTTGCGCGACGGTCGGGAGCGCGAAGAACTTGCCGAGCGGCACGGATTGGCTTTTTCCGAGCCGAGCGCCGAATTCGAGGAAACGCAGCGAGTCGACGCCGAGGTCGTAGAAGTTATCGTGAATCCCCACGCGCTCGACGCCGAGGACCTCGGACCAGAGCGCGCAGAGCCGCCGTTGCCACGCGGTCTCGGGTGCGGCGTACGGGACGGACAATGCGGGGCGCGGGTGGTGGTGGGCCTCGCGCGTCCCCGTGGTCTTTTCGCGGACGGGCATCGGCGCGCGGACGAGGGGGCGCGACGTTCGCGACGAGCTTCGCCGCGCCTCGAGATCCGTGGCGCTGATCAGGACCCGCTCGGGCGCTTCGAGCGCGAGGAGCCGCTCCAGCACGGCGCCGCCCTCCTCGGGCGTGATGTGGAGCCGTGGATCAGACGCAATGTGCAGGTTGAACAAGACATGGCCCGTGGAGCCCTCGTCGAGCTGATAACGGTGCAATGCCCATTGGTCCCAGTCTACGACGATCCAGGGGTATGTCGTGGAGACCTCGTGGGAGAGCGCCGTCGCTGCGAGGTGCGTTGCCGCCTCCACGCTGGATCCTTTCTCGGCGAGGGCGACGCGGAGGGACGCATCGACCAGGCAGAAATCGAGGTTCGGGGGCAATACCTCGGCGAGCACGCGGGCCCCCTCGAGCTTGGGCCCGAGCTCGCGTTTCCAGTCGTTCTCTGCGGTCTGCGCGATCATGCGGAACCTCCCGTGGTCGGTGGCGCTCGCCGCGTGAAGGACGCCGTGCAGGGCGCCAAAACGCTCCTGAATTTGGGCCACCACGCGAGCCATGGCCTCGCGGTCGGTGACGTCCGACTGGTAATGGACGACCTCTACGCCCAACCTTCGCAACGCGTCGAGCCTCGCCACGATACGAGACAAGGGGTGGTGCGGCGAGCGAAGGGCCATCTCGGCTCAGCGCTCGGGCTCGGGGAGCGCGCGGCGCGAGACGAGCCCGAGGCGAGAGCCGAACCGACGCCCCAGCCATTCCGCGAGCGAGAGGCCAATGCCGCCGAGGCCACCGGTCACGAGATATACGCCTTGATCCCGGAGGCGTGGCGCAGCGAGCGATTCTTTTTGCAGATCGATGGCCTCGTACTCGAGATGCCAGCGATACGCGCCACGATAGGCGCGGGCATCCGTCACCTCGGGATCACGCAGGTCGCGCAGGAACATGGCGACCCACGGGGCGCGGGCCGCCCGTTTGACGGGCGCGTCGAGCGCGGCGCTATCGACATCCGCGTGGAAGCAAGAGATCCACGGGTACCTAACAGTGCCGGTGCTGCCGCGACGAGCTCTGCGTCAGCGGGATTCACCTCTGCAACGAACAGGCCGTTCTGGTCATGAATTGTGGCGCGTCCAGAGGCGCAAGCCGTGATCTGCCATTGAGTGTGGTTCACGAATTTTCCTTCGGTTGGACTTTTAATCCTCATCAGGAAGCATGATTGTCAAAACGGGCTCGCCGGAATCGCCTGGTCCGATTGCAGCTTTCAGCTCGATCAGCCGTGGCTCAACGCAGTCGGTGCTGACATACAGCCTGAAGTAAAGCTCGTCGGCCTCTGGCTGCGTGCTCGCCGCACAGGCGAACATCCACAGCACGTCCCACAACCGCCCGTTCTCGTACTGTCCAGCTCGTCGCGCAGCCTCGGAAAGCGCCACGTATCGGGACCACACTTCGTGCGAGATCGCGGTTGGGCAGCGGATGCCGGCCTCGAGTGCCATCTCGGAGACATCCACCAGAGCCTTGTCCTCGAGCGCCTGAGCACGGCGGTAGGTGAAGATGCGCTCGTCCTCATCCGTGCCCTCGCTGTTGGGATCATTGTTTGTCATTAGCCGGATCTAGCGCACGCATACAAATGTATGCAAGCGGTCGGGCGGAATTCCGAGCTACGAACCGATATCAGCGTGCAGGCGGTGCGGATTGGCGGGTACGACGGACGGACCCGACCGCCGGTGAAGCCTTGGGGGGGCGGGCTCTCCCCGGAGAGAGGGGGGATGTCACTGCCGCTCGACTGGCCGCCGGCCGAGCACGCCTCGCCCCACGCGGACCAGCTCGGCGCCGAAAGCTGCATAGTGATGGCGCGCCTGGCGGCAACGTTCCCGTCCACTCTCCGCGACCATCCCCTGAAGAATCCAAAGCTGCCCTGCACGCCTTCGTACCCCGACCAGCGCTCTCTCCGTGATCCCACCGGGGGGAGGCGTCACCCGCGAGGCAAGCGCGGCCCTCCCCCGGGCAAGCCACCATGCATAACTTGTGTAGGCGTCGTTCCTGCTGCGAATCTCGCGCCATCGTGACCCAGATGCATTGAGACGGCGAGAAACTCTTCGTCGACTACTCAGGCAACAAGCCGCGCACCGTGGACCCCACGATGCGCGAGGTGACGGAAGTCGAGCTCTGCGTACGTGCTGGTGTCCAGCGGCGCAGGACCCATTTGCCGGCTGGTTAGCATCCCAATCGCGCCGGAAACGTACACGAGAGAGTCGACTACGGACGCAAATCGATCATCACCTTTTCTCGCTCCTCCGCCGTGAGCCGTCCCTGATCCTCGGTCACATCCACGTCGGTGGCCGTCTCCTGCTCGTTCTCGTCGATCCCCTTCGAGAGCTCTTTCCGCTTCGACCCGATCAGCACCTGGAACCACGCATCCCGCTGCATCACCGTGTGGAAGATCCGCTCCTCGTAGGTGTCTTTCAGCAGGAAGAACTGCACCTGAACGGGCCCCTTCGTCCTGCGCCCCTCGCGATCGACGCGCCCCTCGCGCTGCTCCATCTTGGCCGGATTCCACTCCACATCGTAATGCAGGATGTACCGGGTGTGCTGCTGGAGGTCGATTCCCTCCTCACCCACGCGGCTCACCAGCAGCACGAGCGGCGCATAGGGACGGTTGAAGTTCTCGCGGCGCATCTCGCGATCATCGTCGTGCTGCGCTCCATCGAACCGGGCAACGTAGCCAGGGTGCGACAACACGTTGGCGAGGCGGCGGATCTCGCGCCTCGCGCGGTCCTGGTTCTCCTCGCTGAAGGCTTCCCCCTGCTTCGGCGAGTCGTCGAGGAAGTCGTCCACGATCGTCGCGAGCGAGCGGCGTAGCCTATCGCCCATCCGCTTCATGAGGAAGGTTTGTACGCCGAAACGGTCGGGCTGGTCCCCGAGGTTCTTCATCCACATGGCCAGCCGGAGTAAGAAGAGCGGCTGTGTGCAATGGTTCTCGGCCCGATCGAACATGATGTCGACGAGCTCGCGCTTCTCGGCCTTCATCTCGAGGCCGGTGCCCTCCAGCAGCTCGTGGGTGACGTCGAGGAATCGCTGGTCGAACCGCGCTCGAAGTTGCTGGCGGACCGCGTCGCGCTCGTCGTGCAGGGCCTCGCGGACCATGGCGCGCGCATCGTCGAGGCTCGCCCAGCCGGCAGCCTTTACCTGCTCCTCCACGAACGGTTTGAGCCGCGCCTCAACCGTCGTGTCGAGCGCGTTCTTCAGCGCGCCTGCTGTATGGATGAGCGTATTGAAGACCAGGATCTTGCTCAGGTTTCCGCCTGGGTTCTGGCGCAGCGTTTCGAGTTCCCGTTCCAGGATCTTGTCCACCACGCCGCAGAGCGCTGCGACCTTGGGATGCTCATGGCCCGAGGCTCGCAGGCCTTCCACGATGGCCTTCGTCTTCGCAGCGCGAGGAAGCTCCTTGCCGAGAATTGCGCTCGCGGCGAGCTGATCGTAGCTCGACAGGCATTGTCGGAGGTCACCGGCGACGAACGAGGGTTTCTCTGCCTCCTGCTCTCCATCCGCCGCCCGCGCGGCTTGCTGGGCATCGACGAGCAGGTCCCGGAGATGCAGGTACACCCAGGCGTCGACCCCTTCGAGCGGGATGAGCGGGCTACGGCTGACGAGCGGACGCAGGTCGTCGAGCTTGCCGAAGCGCCGCGCCTCGTAGCCGCCGTTATGCTTCTCCGACAGCGCATAATCGCGCTCGCTCAGGTCCTTGACGTTCCGGATCAAGTAGCGCCGCAGGAGGGGTTGCAGGCCCGGTGTTCCCGCGAGCTGGCCGTCGGAGGCGTCCTGTGTACGCAGTTTATAGAGATGATCCACCCATCGCTTGCGTCCGTCGTCGGTGGGTGATAGCCGGCGCCTCGCGTAGAATTGGGCGAGCGCATGTTCGTAGCGCGTCAGCCCGTCCTCGAGACGCTCGACGTCCTCCTCCGGGGCTCTCACGATCCGGAGCAAGTTCAGCAATTCCTTCGTCGAGAGCTGGAAGGGCGTAGCCGTGAGCGCCAGCGTGAAGCGTCCGGCGAGACCTCGCTCCCGGCTCTCCGATGTCTGTTCGGGGAAAAACACGCGGCTCCGCTCGGTATGAAGCCCGGTGAAATGGTGGGCCTCGTCGACGATGACCCCGTCCCAGTCCGTCCGGCGAAGCCAGCGAACCATCGGCGAAGCCTCACCCGCCCGACCGCCCGTGAGGAGCAGCGGTTTGACGAGGTAAATGCGTCCCGGTGGCACTTGAATCTTGCCGGCTTCGCGTACGCCTCGGCCCTCGCCATCCCCGCGTCTTCCGAGCTGGGTGACGTTGCGAAGCATCTCGCGGAATCCTTTCCAGTCCTCCGCCGAGACATATTGCTGAAATCCTCGTCCCTGGCTCTCCGGCGCCTCGATCTCGTTGAACCATTTGTTCATGAGCGCGGGCTCGGCCACCACGAGGATGCGCTGGATCGGCGTGCTCGTGTTCTGGAAATGCCGCCAGAGCAGCGCTGCGATCCCGAGCGCCTCGTAGGTCTTTCCGCATCCGACCTCGTCGGCCAGGACGATTCCGCGCTTTCCACGGACGAGCAAGGCGTCGAGCGCTGCACGTACCGCGCGCATCTGATTGTCCCGGTCTAGGCTGATCCGGGAGACGAGTCGGTCGATATCGACGGTCATCACGCACCCCTCCGCGCACGGTGCTTCGGTTTTTCGATCTCCACTTCACCGGCAGCGATGGTCTGAAGGGACGCGATCACCCGTGCTCGTGTGTCCCTTACTTCTTCGAGGACTTCCGGTCTCGTATCGTCCTCGAGCGTCACCCCAATGAAGGCAGCCGCGAGCTTGTCGGCTTCAAGGGCGGCGAAAGCCGGCGCCAGATCCTCGTGATACTCGGGAATCGCTCCGAGGACGCTCTCCACGTGCTCTGCGATGCGCGTCACGAGGAAAGCGCGCCGTATTCCATCAAGAGAGCTCGGGACGGCGGCACCCAGCGAGCGCCGAAGATCCGCCGACCATCTCCGCAACGCGAACCGAGACATGCGGCGCGCCTGGAGCCCGGACCATTGCTTGTCGAGGCCGAGCCTGACATTCAGGAAGAATGTGTCGAGGGACGCTTGATGCCTCGTCGGCGTGTTCTGATCGCCTCGGCGGATGGCCTTCCACGCAGCGATCTTCCCATCGACGACCGCCACACGTTGCTCCGGGGTGGCCGTGGGCATGAGCATCGCGTCGGCCGTGAGCGCCTCCGTCTCGATGATCAGGTTGTCACGGAGCCCGAGCGCATCCTCGAATCGCACGTTGTATCGTACCGCCTGTTGTTCGAGGACCCGGCCGCTCGCATCCAGGGCTTCGACGAGAAGGCTCACAACCCGAAGCCGTCGTTTGCCCGTCTCGGCATCCTCCTCTTCGAGCGGCGGAGATGCAATTTCGAGGGCGTAGGACCCGGGCCTGAGCGTCGCGCTCTCGTGGAGAACGACCACGCCGCTGTCCTCGACGAGGGACACACGAATGCGATCCACCTCCTTGCTCCACACCTCGCCATGGACGGACAGCACGCGCGTGGTCGTGTCGTAGATCGACTCGCCAACCTCGAAGACGGGGGCCGTCTGCGGTAGAGGAACGTAGGCTGGAGGCAACGCGCCCCGGTGCGCGAGGAACAGGTTTCCCAGGTCGAGCTCCTCGAGCAGCCCGTCGATGTCCGCCGAGCCCGCCGCGGTGGACAGGACGAGCGCGCACTCGACGTTGCCGTGCTCCGCAGGCGTTCTTTGCAGAGCCGATGGGGTGAAATTCGGCGAACCCCAAAGCATTGTCGTCCTCTTTTTACCGAAGACCGCGACCAGTTTTCCATGGAGTCGTCGGGGCTCCACGCTGAGCGCCTGGGCGCGCAGCTCGACCTTCGCGCCGAGCTCCTCGAGCGCGAGGCGCGGGAGGGGCATGGGCTTGCTCGGGTCGATTGCGTCGGTGCACAAGGTCAACCGCGGCAACTTCGCTCGGGCTCCCCAGGGGAGGCCATCGTCGAGCACGTGACGCAGGAGGGAATCCGCCGGATCCGTGGATTGCGTGTCAGCCTCGAGAAATGGGCTCACGACGAGGACGTGCTGGACCGCATCATCGCCGTGCGCGGATCGGAGCTGATCCCAGATCGGTGCGTCGAAGGAATGGGCGAACCGGAGGTCGGGCCCGCGTCGGGGCTCGGGAAGGTCGTCCAGAACGAGCTTGGCTTGCTCGACGATGTCGAGGACTCGCCCGGCCGAGTCGTCTGCCACGCGCAGGTTCTTGGCGACGCGCGACACGAAATCGAGAATGCCCTCCAGCACCCCTCGCGGCGGCGGGCGCTCTGCGTCGCGGGAGAACAGCAGCGGCGTCAGGAGCTCCAGGTTTCCGCCGAGCCCTCCCTTCGTCAGATTCGCGCTCCCGATGGCGACGAATACGGCATCCTCCCGCACCGCGAGGAAGAGCTTTGGGTGAAAGACCCCGCCCTTGCGCCGCGCCCGGAGCACGTGGATGCCGAGGGACGTGCCCTCCGCGACGGCCCCGTCGGTGATCACGATCGGGTGACGCAGGCCGTATTTCTCGACGAGTGGCTTCCAGAGACGCTCGTTCGCGAGGTCACCGTCGTATCCATATGACAAACCGAGCGCGTGGGTGATCTCCGCGCCGAATGCAAATCGGTCGAGCTCGTCGAAGAGCTTGAGCTCACGTTTCATCGTCCACGTCCTCCGAGCGAAGCTTCAGATCCGAGGCCATCTGCCCGAGCTGGGCGAAGCGGAGCGAGTGCAGGAGTAGCCGGAGCGGTCGCGGGTCGTTCTTCACGAGCTCTTCGCCGTCGATGAGTAGCCATTCCCCCTTGCCTTTCTTGGCGGAGACCTCCGCATGATGCAGGACGAGATCCGGGAGGAGGCGCACGATCATGTCCCCCGGACGTTCGTTCGTCGCGTCGCGGGTCCAGAGCAGCATTCGTTCGACGAGCGGGTGCGGATCGTCGCCGAGCCATTGGATGTAGAGGGGCGAAGGACCCCCCAGTTGGTCCGCGTCTCGAAGAGCGCGGCCTCCTCGGCAGGTTTCCCGCCGTCGTCGGAGACCAGATCGGCGTCATTGTCGGTGGAGTCGTCACCTACGGATACGAAACCGAGCAAATCGTGCTCGAAGAGGATCTGGACCGTCTCGCGGCGGTCGATGGCGTCGCCGTCGTTGCCGAACAGCGCAGCGATGAGGTAGCGACGCTCATGGGCGCCGATGCGGCTGCTCAGACAGAGCCGCTCTGCCGCGCCGTCGATGGTTCCGCGCCGCTTCTGCTGCTGCGTATTGCCTTCGAGCGCCCAATCCACGACGTGCTCGTCGACCTTGTCGAGCTGCTTGGCCAGCTGGAGCCCCCGATCCGTGAGACGTAGGCCGAGGCCGTCGTCGAAGTCGTCCTCCTCGATGAGCCCGAGGCTTGCGAGCGAGGTGCGGTAAAGGCGCAGGGCACCGTTGGACCCCTGATTCTTGAGGATCCGTGTCGGCAGCTCCCAGAGCCCGGCCCCCTTGCGTTCGCTTACGAACCGGCGCCCGCGCCGGCGGCCGATGTAGCTGCATTCGTAGGGGCTCTCCTCGTGCCGTAGGGCCTCGCAGAGGACGAGGAGGCGCTCGAGACGCATGACGCGCTCGAGGTGCATTCGTGCCGGAGCTTCGGTCTGCGCGCGATTCAGGGCCCAGCAAAGGAAGGTGTAGTAGCGGGCGCGTGAGGTGAAGACGTTCAGGCCGGGCAAGAGGCGATCGGCTTGCGCCATCGCGTGTGCCTGGAGGCCGAGAGGATCGCGGCTCGATGGGGGTGCGTCGAGACGGACGAGCCATGAGGGGAGGAAGGGAGAGAGGGATTCGTCCAGCATGCAGGGGTTGGGGGATGATGCCATGGGGCGGACCGTGATGGGAAGGGGCTGTTCGCGAGGGGCCCGGGAGCCACAGCCTCGTTCGCCACCCTGAATCGTAAAAGACGCGTAGAGCTCGCATCCAGGGAGAAAATGGGGTAGAGGGCCAACATGGCAGACCACTTCGGTGCGATCGGGATCGGTGCGTCGGACCGTGCAGCATTCGAACAGCTCATCGGTGCCATATTGCAGGAGAGCACCGAGGAGCTCCGCAGCGAACAATACAGGCACCTGCGATGGACCGATCCGAGCGGGGCGTCGATGTACGCCCATCTGGATGCCGACAGCGGAGGCATCGATTGCATCACCCCCTTCTTCGTGCCCACGGAGGGCCTTGCTCGGTGGCGGGTGCAGACGTCGGCCCCCTGCGACGATGCCGGCTGCGCTCATTGCGGCGGCGCCGACTGCGACATCCTGGACGAGGCCGGCGAGGTCATCACACGCACGGCCGTACAGTGGGCGCTATACCAGCCGTTCCGAGAGTGGCTCGGTCGCGAGCGGTCCTTCGAGCTGGAGGTCGTGATCTTCGCCCACAACATCGAGGTCTTCCCCGATGAGGACGCATTCTCTTCGTCACCCGCATCCATCATGGGCGACAGCGAGGACGGCGAGCCGCTCCAGCTCGCCCCCAACGCCTTCATGCCCTGGGGCATGTTCGGCGAGGGGGGCGACATGAGCGAACGCGCCATCGCGCGTCTCAACGGTCGCATCGTGGCAGCGCAACGCCGCGAGAACCGCCTGACCGGACAGCCCTTCTGGCAGCTTCGCATCGAGTCCCTCCCTGGGCGCGTGGACGTAGTCGCGGCAGCCGCGTGGATCGAGGACGAGCCCAAGGTGGGCGGCCATCTGACGGTTGACGGCTGGCTCGTCGGGCGGCCGGTCGGGGCGCCGGAGCCTGAAGCGACGACGGGGTGAGCGCCCACCGTCCCGCGCTCGGCTACTTCCCGCGTGTGCCCTCACACGCGCCCGGTCGAGCCGTCTACGCGAGTATGGTACAACGCCGGCAAACCGTGCACGCCGCCCCCGGGGCAGCTACTGCGTCACGAGCCCGAGCAGAGCCGACGTGGATTCCATTGCTGTCGAGCGGATCGAAGAAAACACATTTTGATTGGAACCGAAGGGCTAGCGCCAACCATCCCTCGACGAACCCCCAAAGCCGCCCGCCCTACTTTCGTACCTGGACTAACCCTCTCTTCGCGACCCCGGCGGTGGAGACGCCACCCGCGAGGCATGCATGGCCTCGAGCCGTCCTGCATACTGATGCGCGCGTCGTTCGTGCCCGTCCCTGGGCGAAGATCTTGCCCTCGTCTTACACCTGTACGTGCATGGCCGGGGTGTGGTAGTGGAAACTTGTGTTCGTCGCCACTGGCACGCCCTTGGCGGCAGACGCACTGCCCGCCCAGGTGGAGTCGATGACCAGCAAGAAGAAGCCAGCAGTCACGCTCTCTAGCGGAGAGGAATCTCAGCCTGGCGGGGGCAAACCCTCGAAGAAGAGTGCAGAGCGGCTGCTGGTAGAGGTATCCGACACCATCCACTGGCAGGTAAAGGTTCGTGCTGCCCTCGCGAGCAAGGACATCAAATCCTATTTAGTGGACGTCATCGACAACAGAGGCGGCTCCGTGCAGCCGGGACCTCCTATCGAAGCAGCACGTCACAAGAAACGACTGGTTGCGGATCTGCCTACCGAGAAGATGGAGCAGACCCGCAAGCGCGCGGAAGAACTTGGGATGACTTTGCGTGAATTCATTCTCAGGTGCCTGGAAGCTGATGGAATTCTGCTGAAGTAACATTCGCGTGGCATGTACGCGACCAGGAGCGCCGCGTGAAGGTCGAGCTCTGGCGGACGGTGTTCTCGGACCTGCAGCTTCGAGTCGTCGCAGATGCTCGAAACAGGCACCTTCTCCACGTGGTGGCGCTTCAGCAGCCGCGGCCTTCTGCGCGCTCGTGTGGTTCCTGCGGGTACGCTTCGACATGAACGGTTTGTCCCTGGACCGTGTGTAGCACGGCGGCTAGGTTTGTCCCGTTCCGGAGGGGGCGAAACAGGACGAGCGTCCGGACCGCGTCCGCGACGCCCCGTTGGGGACTTCAGCTCGGGCCGCGGTGGAGCAGCCACTCGTCGAATGTAAGCGGGTACATCGCGTAGATCTCGATGGAAAGTAGGCAGGCTTTCGTGCGAATACCTCCACCAGGATGTTGAATGCGATGCGGTGCAATTCATCCGCCGCACGGCTGGCTTCCTCTGGGGTCGCGGCAAAGCCGCGGAACACGTCGCGGCCCTCCGCGTCGATGGCCCTCCTCGACCAGGCAATTCTTTCCGGTAACGGCGCGGACGTGCACAGCCTTTTGGCCGCTTCTCGGGCCCCGGTACAAATCGTGCAGCACCAAAACTTTTATGGCTCTGTGGGCGTCGTGCAGAACGGGACGGGCCATGCGGCAAACGTAACGCAGTTGGGCGAATCCAGGGCGACCACCAAGGAGTAGTGGCAGCGCCGGGCCGGGGGCCTACTGGGTCGAACTGCGCCTTCGAACGCGGCATGTCCCTCGCCGCTCTCGCCGACGCGGCCCAGGCTCTCGAAGGGCCACCTCTCCAGCGTCGCACACGGCCTCGCGGCGATCATCGTGACGACGATCTTCCGCGCCGCGCAGGGCCTCGGGCTCCCGCCGCTCTACCTCTTCACCTTCGCGGCCGAGGATGAGCGGGTCCGCGTTGCTCAAGCAGGCATGGCAGCCCTCGGCCATGTGGCCCTTGCCAGTTCGACGAGGCGCCGCGCGTCCTCGGGCCAGAACTTCATGGGGTAGAGGCCCGAAATATTGTGCAGGAAGGATACCACGGCCTCTCGTACGGCGTCCTCGAAACAATTCAAGCGAACCGGCGGACCGCTTTCCCCTCTGGTCATGATGACATAAAGCGAAGGCGGTCCCCTGTGTCTCTTGACGATCGTTACCTGTCCGCCATTCCCCGTAAGCTCGACGTCGATCCGCGGTGCGCCAGCATGCAGTTGCTCGGCCAGGCTAATGAGCGTTTCGACTGATGGCAGCAAGAGCAGCGCGCCCTCGAACGCCCCGACAACGAGTAGAGCATCTTCGATTAAGATCTCGATGTTGCCTGCCAGCAGGTTGATGTCTTGAACGGCGCCACGGGCCAGCTCATTGCGCCATTCGGCGGAAATCGTGATACTAATCAGGACAGCTGCTCCTCGTGATCCGGTATCTCGTTCGTGATTCGACATGGTCAGCCCCCGCCAAGCGCTGGGAAGAACGATACAACGCGGTTGCCAGCTGTATCGATGACGAGTGTGTAGTTCGCGCTCACCCCAAAAGCCTTAATTCGCTTGCTGAATACTTGCACGGTTTTCATTGGGTTGCCAGCGCGTGCTCCCGACCGCCAGACGCGATCCATAGCAGCCTCCAGTACCTTCTCAGTTTCTGCCCGAGTCATTCCCGGTGGAACATTGAACAAATCGCCAAATCGCCATGGCTAAGGCCATGGCCGGGCACGTGGCGTGGGAATATGTGATCCCATCCGGCTTTCGGATCCCCGTAATAGCACGGTGGTCGAGGCTTGCCGCCACGACACGAGGATAGTCCAAATGGGTCGGGTGCGGCTCTTTCTGGACGACGGAGAAACCGTCAGTGAACCAACGTCAGGTGCCCTCGGGCATTTCCGCGGGGGCGTGATAGGGGGCGCGGCGGAGGGACCTTTCCGTCGGCGTAGAGCGCGGTGTGGTTTCGCCGCTGTTCCTGCTTTTCGTGGAAGCGCCAGTATTCGTCGAAGTCGCCACTTGCGCGCAGCGAGCGCAGTCGCAGGATGGCTTCGGC
>JANMGF010001573.1:0-4163 GCA_031374535.1 Polyangium sp. (in: bacteria) | reverse complement strand
TCGGCGACGAGCCCGCGCGCGCTCTGGTACCGATCGTCGGGGCCCTTCGCGAGCAGCTTCAGCGCGATCCGCGAGACGGCGGGGGGCACGTTCGGCTCGAGCTCGTGCGGGGCCTTCGGCGTGCGCGCGAGGTGCGCGTGGACGAGCGAGACCGGGTCCTGCGTGGTGAAGGGCGGCGAGCCCGTGAGCATCTCGTAAAACACGGCGCCGAGCGCGTAGAGGTCGGCGCGATGATCCACCGGTCGGTTCGTGCGGCCCGTCTGCTCGGGCGGCATGTACGCGAGGGTCCCCTCGGGCGCCTGGGCGTTCGGCGAGCGCAACGACTCCTCGCCCACGCGCGCGGCCGACGCGAAGTGCAGGAGAAACACCGCGCCGTCCTCCTCGCGGAAGAGCACGTTCTTCGGGGCGATGTTGCGGTGGACGATCCCGTGCGCGGCGAGGCTCGCGAGGGATCGCGCGAGGGACGCCGTGATCACGAGCGCGGTCTCGACCCGGAGCCGTCGCGACGTGAGCAGCTCGGCGAGCGTGGTTCCGCCGGGGTCAGCGCGCAGGAGCGCGAGCACGTCTGCGAACTCGACGAGCCCGAGCGTGCGGGGGACGATCGACGCGCCGAGGTCCTTGGAGATGGCGTGTGCGCGCCGGATCCGCGCTCGTTCCTCGGCCCGTGCGCGGGCGCGCGCCGTCTCGACGAGCACGGACGTGCCGTCCTCGAGATGGCCGCGGTGGAGGGCGAAACGCGCGTCCTCTGCGAGGGTTCGGGTGATGGTGCAGCCGGGAAACTCGGGGACCATGCGGGGAGAACCTCCGCTGGGGGGGGTACGGTCGAAGCCCACGATACGGCGCTTCGCCGCGCCGATGGAAGGGCCGATGGCCTCCCGGGAGAGAGAAACCTTCAGGGTTTCGGTGGAGACGGCTGGTGCGGGGCGCGCGTCTTCGGCGTCCAGCCTTTCGACAAGGGACCCAATTTCTTGGGCGTGGGCTGCGGCGGCGGGCGCCAGAATTTCGGATCGGCTTCCGCGGTCAGGTCGGGCGTGGCGTCCGCGCAGCACCGGAACGAGACGAAATAATAGGTGAACTCCGGCTCGTGGCTCACCGTCATCGGCCGGCACGCGTTACGCACGTGCCCCCAGGCGCCGCCTTTGAGGCCGGCCCACTTCGACTTTTCGTAGAGCTTCTCCGCGTTCACCCACTCGTCCACGTTCCCCGTCTGGTCGTGGACGCCGAAACCACTCACGCAGCCGGGCATCTCGCCGCTCGACACGCTCTGGTCGAGCCGGAAGAGCTCCCCGTCCTTTATCCAGCCTTCCCGCGAATAAATGTTCTTCAGGACCGGGTCGTACCAGGGGTTGTCGATGTTGCACGTTTTGGGGTCGCGCTTGTACCCGTAAGGAAAAGGCGTCTTTTTTGGACCTTCACACGCGGCGACCCACTCGCTCTCCCAGCAGAGGCGCTTGCCTTGCTCCTGGCAGAGCGCGAGCGAGTCGTACCAGTCGACCATCACCGGCGGATGCCCGCCCGCCCGGTTCGGGTACTCGTATCGATCGATGCAGTACCGCTGCCGCCGGAGCTCGGTCTTGCACGTCTGCGCGCGCTCCGCGAACGCGTGGCAGATGATGATTTTGTTCGCCTTGTTGTGCTCTTTTTTCAGGCACTCGAGCTCGACGTCGGGGCAATAGGTGGTGTCGACGTAGGCCATGTCCTCCGGGCAAGGCGACTTCGCGGTCGTCTCGTTCGGCGGGGCGGAGGCCGTTTGCACGCTCGGGTCCGGAGCCGTTTTGGCCTCCGGAACGAGCTCCGCGGGAGGCGCGCTCGCCGTCTGGGTGGGCACGACCGTCGTGTTCGCCCCTTTTGGTAACTCCGTCGGACCGCCGCAGCTCGATGCCGTGAGCGACATCACGAGCACTGCGGTCACCCTGCTCATTTTCGATCCCATGCTGAACTCATCGGTGTGATACCTTGCCCGCCCTCTCATGAAAATCCACGAGTATCAAGCCAAGCAAATCTTCGCACGCTACGGGATCCCCGTGCCGAAAGGTGAGCCTGCCTTCTCCGTGGCGGAGGCGGAAGCCGCTGCGAAGCGCCTGATCGACGCGACCGGGAGCCCGGTCACCGTCGTGAAGGCACAGATCCACGCTGGCGGCCGCGGCAAAGGCGGCGGCGTCAAGGTGGCCAAAGGCGGCGTCGCTGAAGCGCGCGAGCTTGCCGAGAAAATCCTCGGCATGCAGCTCATCACGGTGCAGACCGGCCCGGCCGGGCAGAAGGTCCGCAGGCTCTACATCGAGCAAGGCCTCGAGATCGAGCGCGAGCTTTACCTCGCCCTCACGCTCGACCGCGACCGTCGCCGCATCGCGGTGATGGCCTCGCGCGAGGGCGGCATGGACATCGAGGCGGTCGCCCACGACACGCCCGAGAAGATCCACACCCTGCACATCGATCCGGTCCTCGGCCTCGCCCCCTACCAGGCGCGCAAGCTCGCGTTTGCGCTCGGGCTCGGGGCGAAGGAGCAGATGCGGCAGTTCACGAAGCTCGTCGACAGCCTCTACCGCTGTTTCCTCGCCGAGGACTGCTCGCTCATCGAGGTCAATCCGCTCATCGTGACGAAGAAGGGCGAGATCATCGCGCTCGACGGCAAGATGACGTTCGACGACAACGCCGAGGTCCGCCACCCCGAGTGGGCGGCGCTGCGCGACACGGACGAGGAAGATCCGGTCGAGCTCGAGGCGAAGCACGTCGGCATCTCGTACGTCTCGCTCGACGGCGACATCGGCTGCCTCGTGAACGGCGCGGGCCTCGCGATGGGGACGATGGACATCATCCTGCACTACGGCGGCAAACCCGCGAACTTCCTCGACGTGGGCGGCGGCGCCTCGCAGGAGCAGGTGAAGAAGGCCTTCCAGATGATCCTTCGCTCCGACAAGGTGAAGGGCGTCTTCGTCAACATCTTCGGCGGCATCATGCGTTGCGACATCGTCGCGGCCGGTATCGTCGCGGCGACGAAGGAGCTTGGTTTGTCGGTGCCGCTCGTCGTGCGGCTCGAGGGCACGAACGTCGACGCGGGTCGGAAGATCCTCGACGAGAGCGGCCTGACCATCCAGAGCGCGACTTCCATGGGCGACGGCGCGCAGAAGATCGTCGCCGCGGTCAAGCAGGGCGCCGCGGCCTGATGCCGGGGATGATTTTCGTCACGAAAAGGAAACGTTTGCGATGAGCATTCTCGTCAACAAGGACACGCGGGTCGTCATCCAGGGCATCACCGGGGAGTACGGCTCGCAGCACGCCCGCGCCTGCATTGCCTACGGCACGAAGGTCGTCGCCGGCGTGACGCCGGGCCGCGGCGGCCAGCGTTTCGAGGACAAGGTCCCGATGTTCGACACGGTCGAGGAGGCCGTGAAGAACGAGGGCGCCGACGTCGCGTGCATTTTCGTCCCGCCCATGGGCGCGGCCGACGCGATCGTCGAGGCCGCGGACGCCGGCGCCAGGCTCGTCATCTGCATCACGGAGGGCATTCCGGTGCTCGACATGGTGAAGGTGCGCCGGTACCTCGAGGGCAAAGCGACGCGCCTCATCGGGCCGAACTGCCCTGGAATCATCACGCCCGATGAATGCAAGATCGGCATCATGCCCGGTCACATCCACAAGAGGGGCCATATCGGCGTCCTGTCGAAGTCGGGCACGCTCACGTACGAGGCCGTCGGTCAGCTCTCGGCGCTCGGCATTGGCCAGTCGTCGTGCGTCGGAATCGGCGGCGACCCTGTCGCGGGGATGGACTTCATCGACGTGCTGGAGCTCTTCAATGAGGATCCCGACACGCATGGGGTGATCATGATCGGCGAGATCGGCGGCAGCGCGGAGCAGAAGGCCGCGGCGTGGATCAAGGCGAACATGAAGAAGCCCGTGGCCGCGCTCATCGCGGGCCGCGCGGCTCCTCCCGGCAAACGTATGGGCCACGCGGGCGCCATCATCTCGGGCGGCAAGGGCACGGCGGCCGAGAAGATCGAGGCGCTCGAGGATGCCGGCGTGAAGGTCTCGCCGACGCCGGCCGATATGGCTGCGACGCTCATGAGCTTGATGAAGTAATCGCCTGGGGCCCTCTCCAGGGCCTCCCCTTCCCCCTCGTTCCTATCTCTCCGCTCAGGGCTTGCTCCGCCGCCTGCGCGACGGCA
>JANMGF010001523.1:0-5251 GCA_031374535.1 Polyangium sp. (in: bacteria) | reverse complement strand
CCCCCCCCCCCCCCCGCGGGTTGACGCGCGGGGGAGGAGGCGATAGAGGGCACGCGTGAGCGAGACGACCCAGGAGAAGAAGAAGGTCATCCTGTCGGGGATCCAGCCGAGCGGCCACCTGGCGCTTGGCAACTACGTGGGTGCCCTGAAGAGCTGGCTCGAGCTGCAGCACCAGTACGAGTGCATCTTCCTGGTCGTGGATCTGCACGCGCTGACGGTGACGCAGGTGCCGGCGGAGCTCAGGAGCCGGTGCCTGTCGTTCGTGGCGCAGTATATCGCCTGCGGGATCGATCCGGATGCGTCGACGATCGTGATTCAATCCCACGTGCCTGCGCATGCGGAGCTTTCGTGGGTGCTGAATACGGTGACGTACATGGGCGAGCTGTCGCGCATGACGCAATTCAAGGACAAGTCGGCGCGGCACGAGCAAAACGTGAACGCGGGGCTCTTCACGTACCCGGTGCTGATGGCGGCGGACATCCTGCTTTATCAGGCGAACCTGGTGCCGGTGGGCGCGGATCAGAAGCAACACCTCGAGCTGACGCGGGACGTGGCGCAGCGCTTCAACCAGCGATATTCGGAGACGTTCGTGATGCCGGAGATCTTCGTCCCGAAGGTCGGCGCGCGGATCATGAGCTTGCAGGATCCGACGAAAAAGATGTCGAAGAGCGACGAGAACCCGGACGCGCTGATTTCATTGCTGGACCCGCCGGACGTGATCCGGCGGAAGATCAAGCGCGCGGTGACGGACTCGGGGACCGAGGTGCGTTTCGACGAGGAGAGGCCGGGGATCTCGAATTTGCTGACGATCTACGCCGCGCTGACGAACCAGCCGATGGAGGCGGTGGAGGCGTTTTTTGCGGGCAAGGGATACGGCGATCTGAAGTCGGAGCTCGCGGACGTGGTGGTGGCGACGCTCGAGCCGGTGCAGAAGCGGTATCAGGAGCTGATGAGCGACAAGGCGGGCCTCGAGCAGATCCTCGGGCGAGGCGCCGAGCGGGCGCGGGCTCGGGCGTGGAAGACGATGTCGAAGGTGTACCGGAAGGTGGGGCTCGTACCGGCGGCTCCGCCGGCGAAGGGGTAGGCGGGGGCGGAAGCGGGAGAGGGGTCCCCGCGAGGGTTCGTAACCCGGCCAGGGCGCGGAGAGGGGTCCCCCGTGGGATTCGTGACCTGGCGAGGGCGCGGAGAGGGTCTCCCGGAGGATTCGCGGCGCGGCGAGGCGCGGGGAGGGAGGTCCCCCGCAAGAATTCACGGCTCCGCGAAGCGCGGAGAGGGGTCCCCGCGAGGATTCGCGGCGCGGCGAGGGCGCGGAGAGGGGTCCCCGCGAGGAAACGCGGCGCGGCGAGGGCGCGGAGGAGGGCTCTCCGCGGCCAGCGTCGTCTGGGGCGGCCGTTCTCGAGGGGGCGGACGGGCGGAAGCGGGGCGCGACACGCTTGCCAGGACGACCAGGCAGGGTGCTAGGCTCCCGGGCGGAGCACCATGCGACTGATCGACCTGTCTCTTCAGAACATCGGCCCCTTCGATGATGCCCAGCTCGAGTTTTTGACGGGCGAGGAGGGGGAGGTGCCGGTGGCGATCATCACCGGGGAGAATGGGGCGGGGAAGACGATCCTCCTGGATGCGATCCGGGGGTTGTTTGGTTTGCAATACGGAATGCTGGAACGTTGCATCGTGCGTCCCAACAGCTCGTTTTCAATGGACATGACCATCGATACCGATGGGAACCGCCACAGGGTGACTGCGATAAATCACCACTCACAGGGCCCGAGTGAGTTCTATTTTCGCACATCGGACGCGCTTCTTGAAAATTTGCCGATCGCAGTTCAAGACGGTAAATCGACGGGCCCTAACTGGATCGTTGACTTCTGGCGCTCGACGATGCCGCACGGCGGCTACGCAATCAAGCATCTAGTGCAACAAAACGTACGTGCGGTGCTGAGAAACTCACTGACTGGAATCCACCGAAACGCCGCAGTTACCGAGCTGATCTGCCACTTCGACTACCTCCGCAGCAGCGATGATCCCAAGGAGAGGGCCGACGGCGAGCTTCTTTACGAGACGATGCGCGACATCTTCCGCGTGTGCCTGCTGGACGGCGAGCTCAGCCACGTCGCGCGCCGCGACTTCACCCCGATGGTCCGCCAGAGTGGCCAGCTCGTTCCCCTCGCCAACCTGAGCAGCGGCAACGCTTACCTCGTCCAGCATCTCATCTCGCTGCTCGGCAAGATGTATGCGGTGCACGTCCTGCGCGAGACGCCATCCGAGGACCTCTGCAAAACGCCGGGCCTGCTCCTCATCGACGAGGCGGAGAACCACCTCCACCCGCGCTGGCAGCAGCGTTTCCTGGTCGATGTCCGCCGCATCTTCCCCAACCTTCAGATCATCGCCACCACGCACTCACCCTTCATCGTCGCCTCGATCCCCGGCGCGAAGGTGTTCGTGTGCCGGTACGATCGCGACCGGAAGACGTGCGTCGTCGAGGACGAGTCGCGGCACTACGAAAACAAGCCCATCGAGGAGATCCTGCTCTCCTCGGTCTTCGGAGGGACGCAGCCCTTCGGGCCGGACATGGCGAAGCTGATCGAGGACCGGAAGGAGGCGGTGGAGAAGGGGGACGAGAGCGAAAGGCGGGAGATCGAGGCGAAGCTGAAGGCGCGGAACCCCGACTACTTCGCGTACCTCGATATCGAAGAACGGCTCGCTGCGCTGCACGGGAAGGCGTCGTGATCCCGATCAAGCGACTGGAAGAGCCGGAAATTCTCAAGGCGAAGAAGGCACAGTGGGACCAGACCTACCGCGATAGATGCGCGAAGAAGCCGGACGCAAAGCCGAGGCACAACCAGTACGCCCACGAGGAGGTCAAATGTCGCCTCCAGGCGATGAGTTACCACAAGTGCTTCTACTGCGAGCAGAGTGTGAAGGATCGCTGCGAGGTCGATCATTACATCGAGGTCGCGGAGCGGCCGGATCTGGCGCATGATTGGAAAAACCTCTACCTCGCGTGCTTCGACTGCAACCACAAGAAGCAGCGGAACAGTGTAATTCCCGTCGCCGAGTGCATCGATCCTTGCGATACCTGCATCGATCCATCCGAGCACCTTGCCTTCAAGGGGGAGCTCGTACAGGCCCGAAGCAACTCGACAAGGGGCCTCCGGACGATCCAGAAATACAGGCTCGATCGCCTCTTGCTGGACTCCGAGCGCCGCAAGCAACTCAACTATTTCTTGACAGCATGGAACAAGATTCTGTTGATGATGCACCGCGAGATGCGGCCCATGCGGGACGATGAAAAGGAACTCCTTCATCGCTTCGCGCAGCCTGATTCTCCGTTCTCGCTCATGTTCCGCTACTATCTCGACGAACACGGGTTCTGACCATGCCCCGCGCCCTCCTTGCAATCGTTGGTGACGGCAACGCCCTTCCTGGCTCCCCCGCGTATGAAGCTGCGCTCGAGGCGGGTCGGTTGGCCATCGATGTGGGGTTTCGGGTCCTGACGGGTGGCCTCGGGGGCGTCATGGAAGCGGCTTGCCGCGGAGCTCGCGCGTCCAAGAGGTATCGCGAAGGGGATACCGTGGGCCTCCTCCCGGGCCACGATCCCCGCGCGGCCAATTCGTTCGTCGATATCGTGATCCCCACCGGGCTCGGACATCTGCGAAATGCCCTCGTCGCCCACGCAGACGCGGTTATCGCCGTCGGCGGCGGCGCCGGGACGCTCTCCGAAATGGCCATGGCCTGGATCCACAATCGAATCATCGTGGGCCTCGAGCTCCCAGGCTGGAGCGGCGAGCTCGCCGGCCTCCCCATCGACCCACGACAACGATTCCCGGACACACCCCACGACCACGTGATCCCCGCCACCTCGGGCACCGACGCCATCCGCCAGGTCCTCGCAGCCCTCACCCAACGAGCCAGCAGCCCAAACCCCGGGTAGGCCCGAACGCAACGAAGTGTCGTGAGGGCCGTAGGGTGTCGCCCCATCGAGGGCGACACCCTCTTAAAAAATGTGGCAGGATGCGGGCGGATTCCATCGTATGAAGGCTTTGCTCGTCGCTTCTTCCAAGGCCGATGTGCAACCGCTCGAACGGTTGCTCCGCGAACAGTGCAGCGACGTGACCGTCGTGCCGGTCGCGGATCTCGTGCAGACCTCGAGCGCCGGGATCGGGATCGTGGTGCTCCTCTCGTCCGAGGACGAGGAGGACTTTGCAGCCGTCATGGCCGCCTGCCGCATGCTCCGGAACGCGCCCGATGGTGGGCCCGTCCTCCTCGCGATGGTCACGACGCCGGAGCACGTGGAGGCCCTCTGCGACGAGGGCGTCGACGACTTCATGCTCTGGCCCGCCAACGAGAGCCTCGTCACGTCACGCGTGGGGCTTTTGTTCCGGCGCGTCTCGCAACGGAAGAAGGACGCCGTGCGGGCGGGCATGCTCGGGGACGCGCTCCGGCACGCCGAGCGCAGCGAGCAGCGGTTTCGACACCTCGCCGAGAGCTCCACCGAGATCCTCGCGCGGTTCTCGCCCGGCGGCGTGAGGCTCTACATCTCGCCCGCTTGTCGCACCGTGCTCGGGTACGAGCCCGACGAGCTGCTCGGGTCGAGCATCCTCGACATCCTGCACCCGAGCGATGTGTCCAAGCTGCTCGAGGCGCTCGGCGCGCTCGACGCGGGGGCGCAGGTCGCCGGCGCGATCATCCGCCTGCAACGCAAGGACGGCGAGTACGCCTGGCTCGAGACGATCAGCCGACCCGTGCGGGATCCTCGCACGGATGTGATCGAGGAGTTCGTCACGGTCTCGCGCGACATCACCGCGATGATCCACGCCGAACACGAGCAGCTCGAGGCCGAGGCGCGGCTCGCCGTGATCGACACGATCCCCGATCCCCTCTCGGTCGAAGACGAGACGGGGCGGCTCATGATCGTCAACCGCGCGTACTGTTTGCTCGTCGGGCGCTCACGCGCGGAGCTCCTCGGACAGTCGGCCGACGCGGTGAAGCCCACGCCGATGGGCACAGGGCCCGATCGGTGGCCGGAGACGGGGTGGACCGCGTCGCCGAGGTCCATGGCCGAGGCGAAGATGGGCCCGTTCACGGCGTCGTTCATCTTCTTCGGGAGCTCTTCACGGATCCATTTGCAGGGCGTGTACGGCGGCGAGAACTACTGCGGACAGCGCGCGTAGAGCTGGGCACGAAGGACGTCCGAGATGACGGGGGTCATCTTGGAGAGCGTCGGGTTCGCGAACTTCGACGCCGTGCCCGA